>NZ_JAGJEF010000022.1:0-68549 GCF_018100875.1 Pseudoalteromonas sp. MMG012 | reverse complement strand
TGAACAAAATATCATCATTGGATTGGACGTAAGTTTGCTTACAAAACATTTTCTATTCCAAAACCTTTATCCAAACCTGAGGTTACTTAAGGAGCTCGTTGTGATTAAAACCATGTTTAACAAAATACTATTGTCGATGAAAAGCCGTTACAACTATGATGTACGTTATATGCAAGACATTCTAAATGCAGACCTCATGGCTTTTTTAAAGCTCATGGGGTGTCAAATAATGTCTTCTCATGCAGGAAACTTACCCACAGGACCTCTGTTTGCGGCAAGATTACGCGCAATTATCTGGGATGACTGCGGGCCATGCACTCAGCTAGTGGTTAATATGGCGTTAGAGGCAAATATAGAACCGCGCATTGTACGGGCAATTGTGAACAGAGATTTGGCGCAATTACCTGCTGATATTGCGTTGGTGGTAGAATTTACAGAGCGAGTACTTGCTCATGACCCGCATGCCAATGAATTACGAAAAAAAGTGGTTTCTTTATGGGGACAAAAAGGACTGATAGCGATAGGGTACAGCATTAGTTCATCACGTGTGTACCCTGCTTTAAAATATACTTTGGGGTACGGGGATACATGCCATAAAGTGAATGTGCATGACTTATCTCTGGTGCCAAGACGGTACTCTGATGCTCCCCAAAACTGACTGGCTTGATTCTGCATGATGTTTGAAGCAATTGGGCGATAGTGCACTGAATGATAAAATAGCGGCATAATTCGGTATTTTTGTAATTAATCCAAGACTATTGCCGCGAAAAAGCAGATAATTAGCCTAATTTAGATTAGTTTGTTCGCGGCTTTTGTGTGGGAAGTGTAAAGCATACCCATATACGATAACGCGCAGCACCAAAACGTGGAATACCTCAATGGAAATTAAAGTTAATTTTCTCGATAACTTAAGACTTGAAGCTAAGTTTGATGATTTTACTGTCATCGCAGATCAACCGATTCGATATAA
The DNA here is from genome assembly GCF_018100875.1 of Pseudoalteromonas sp. MMG012. Lineage (NCBI taxonomy): Bacteria > Pseudomonadati > Pseudomonadota > Gammaproteobacteria > Alteromonadales > Pseudoalteromonadaceae > Pseudoalteromonas > Pseudoalteromonas sp. MMG012. The sequence goes on along the minus strand of NZ_JAGJEF010000022.1, from coordinate 67,579 downwards.
AGGTGATGGCTCTGCGCCGAGCCCATTTGATTACTTTTTGGCGTCTTCAGCACTGTGTGCGGCTTACTTTGTAAAAGTATATTGTGTGGCCCGTGATATTTCGACAGATGGCATTCGGTTATCGCAAAACAACATCGTTGATCCAGAAGATCGTTACAATCAAATTTTTCAAATTCAAGTTGAATTACCTGAGAGTATTTCAGACAAGCACCGTGAAGGCATCTTACGTTCCATTGAGCGTTGTACAGTTAAAAAGGTGGTACAGACAGGGCCAGAATTCAAGATAGAAACGGTTGAAAATCTTGATGAAGATGCACAAGCTATGTTGATGACGCAAGCTGATAATGGTTCGAGTACGTTTATTGCGGGTAAAGATTTACCCCTAGAGCAAACTATTGCTGATATGACCGATATTTTGGCTGAGTTAGGGATGAAAATTGAGATTTCATCTTGGCGGAATATAGTACCACATGTGTGGTCTTTACACATTCGTGATGCTGCGTCACCGATGTGTTTTACCAATGGTAAAGGGTCAACAAAAGAAGGTGCATTATGCTCCGCGTTAGGTGAATTTATCGAGCGCTTAAACTGTAACTTTTTCTATAACGACCAGTATTTGGGCCAAGACATTGCTCACAGTGAATTTGTACATTATCCCAATGAAAAGTGGTTTAAGCCAGATGAAAGCGATGCATTACCCACTGAAATACTCGATGAATATTGCTTAGAGATCTATAACCCTGAAGGGGAATTACGTGGCTCCCATTTAATCGATACCAATTCAGGCAATGTAGAACGTGGAATTTGCTCAATTCCATATGTGCGTCAATCAGATGGTGAAACGGTTTACTTTCCCTCTAATTTAATTGAAAACTTATTCTTAAGTAATGGCATGAGTGCCGGCAATAATTTCGAGGAAGCCAAAGTTCAGTGCTTATCTGAAATTTTTGAGCGGGCGGTTAAAAGGCAGATCATTGAGCAAGAGATTGTTTTACCTGACGTTCCTCGCAGTGTGATTGAAAAGTTTCCAGGTATTTTAGAAGGCATTGAAGGGTTAGAAGCGCAAGGGTTTCCTGTCGTCGTTAAAGATGCGTCACTTGGTGGCCAGTTCCCAGTGATGTGTGTGACTTTGATGAACCCGAAAACAGGCGGCGTTTTTGCTTCATTTGGAGCACATCCAAGTTTTGAAATTGCGCTAGAACGTAGTTTAACCGAGCTCTTACAAGGACGCAGCTTTGAAGGGTTGAACGACGTACCAAAGCCAACTTTTAACAGTATGGCGGTGGCTGAGCCGGAAAACTTTGTGGACCATTTCATTGATTCAACAGGTGTGATCTCATGGCGCTTCTTTAGTACCAAATACGATTATGCGTTCTGTGAGTGGGATTTCTCAGGCTCTAACGAGCAAGAGTGTAAGCAGCTATTTGGGATCTTGAAAACATTAGGCAAAGAAGCGTATGTTGCTGAGTTTTCAGATTTAGGCACGGCCTGTCGAATTTTGGTACCTGACTATTCTGAGGTTTACCCAGTTGAAGACCTTATTTGGGATAATACCAATAAAGCGTTGCAATATCGTGAAGACATACTGAATTTGCATGCATTGGATGATGATGCGTTAGTAGATTTGGTTGAGCGCTTAGAAGAAAGTCAACTTGATAATTATATTGATATTCGCACCTTAATTGGGGTTGAATTCGATGAGAATACAGTGTGGGGCCAAGTCACCATATTAGAGCTTAAAATATTAATTTACCTTGCATTAGGTGAATTGGAAGAAGCGATTGAGTTGGTAGATTCATTCTTACAATACAACGATAACACGGTTGCGCGAGGCTTGTTCTATCAAGCGGTTCATGCAGTACTTGAAGTCAGTATTGATGAGGCGCTTGAATTAGCTCACTTTGAGGGTAACTTTGCCAGAATGTTTGGACAAGAAGTCATTGAAAATGCCATTGGCTCAGTGTCTGGTGACGTGAAGTTTTATGGCCTAACACCAACAAACATGGCATTAGAAGGGCTTGATAAGCATTTACGCTTAATTGAGAGTTATAAAAAGCTGCACCAAGCACGCGCCGAAAAAGCTGCGCAATAGAGTCGCAGTCTTATACCGCATGAAAGCCGATACCGTTAATGTATCGGCTTTTTATGGGCAGTGCTTGTTTATAAATCCTGACATTCGTATCGGGTTCACTTTTGCATTGGCTTTAAGCACTTGAACTACCAATCTGTAAGTTAATCAGGCAGTTCCAATCGGGCTAAGCGTTGCTCAACAAAGCGCAAGAAGGTATCTAGTTTTTTAGAACTTTCTCGTTTTACGCGATACAGTGCGCCTAAGGTTTTTTGTTCTCGTGTTAACTCAGGCAATAGTTCAACAAAACCTCCGGATGCAATGTCTTTTTGACAAAAGTAGGATGGCAACATACCAATCCCAATACCGGCTAGAACCGCCTCTCTGATATGAAATCGATTGTTAGCAATTAAGTTACCAGTAAAAGTATATTGAGGGCCATTGTCTTGTACCCATGCATTTTCGAGTACTGAATGACGGGTGAGTAATACATTGTGCTGAGCTAGGCAATCAAGGCTGTTTGGCGTGCCACAACGTATTAAATACTCTGGTGAAGCAACAAATAACAGCTTCACTTTGAGTAGACTCACACAATAAAATGGACTGTCGGGGAGTGTGTGCCATGTACGAAATGCAATGTCTATGTTCTCTTCAATCAAGTCTAAATGGGAGGCGGTAAATATGAGCTCTAGCTCAAAATCTGGATAAGATTTTAGAAAATCATTACAGATTTGGCTAAATAGCATGCGGCCTAAAGTATTCGGAAAAGTAACGCGTAGTTTGCCTTTTGGCGCACTGCTTAACTCTTCTAACTCCTCTTCGAGAGAACGAAAACCCTCAAGTAAAGCTTGTGCGCGTTTATACACGAGCTTACCTTCGTCGGTAGTTGATAGTGCTCGTGTGGTGCGCAACAATAAGGTTTTACCTAAATGGCTTTCAAGTTGTGATACCGCTTTACTAACCGAAGAGTTAGGTAGATCAAGGTGCCGAGCTGCTTTTGAAAATGAACCTTTTTCAATTACTTGGCAAAATACATTGAGCAAGTGATGCTTGTCCCATTCTCGTCGCATAGGTACCCTTTATTATTTCCATAAAAGAAAAAGAGACTTTCTTTTCTACATCTATATTTTCTTTATAGCATAAATATAATGTGTACGTAATTCAATAGGAATACCAAGGAGCTAATATGATAGAGCAGCAATGTTATTGTGCGGAAGTAAAATATCAGGTGTTGTCCGATTACGTGCCAGTGTACAGTGAGCATGATAACTTGTGCTTTATACATGCTGTCGGATTAGTGAATGATCCCAAAAAATGCGTAAAGAAGTATGTGCAAAGGGCTGAGGGAGCATTTGAACATGCGTTTTGCGGCCAATGTGGTTGTCCAATTTATCAAATTAATGAAAAAGGTAAAGTAAAGTACTGTATTTGGCAAACAAGTACAGTACATAAAGGTCTTTATAGTGGTGCAATGCAGTTTGGTTTGTAAGACAAATTTTGCCTGTGAGCACGTAGTTTAGGTGTTCTCAGACAAGGGGATTGCATCAAAATGGACTTCTTCTAGGCCGTTTCGATTTGCTAAAAATGCGCGAATGTTTTGGTGATCAATTGCATCAGGGAGAGCTAATACATCTTTTCTATAATAGTCGCCAAAGCAATGTAATGTTTGTTGTTTAGTTAGATTATGTAATTGGGCAAAGGAAAAAATTTTACATGATCCCGAATTTGTACCGGCCTCGTTGTGCACACCACTGTTTTTAAATGAAGTGGCTGTAAAATGATACAAGCTGTCTATTACGCTCATAGTTTGTGTGAAAGAGACTGAATCAGGATTGTCTTTTAAAGATTGCAATAATGCGTTTAGTTTCATGCTATTACCCTAAAATTATGATGATATAAGCATACAATAGAAGGGTATAAATGTTGAGTGAAATATCTCAATAATGGCCACAGCAGCTTGATACTGTGGCCAGTGTTTTAGTCTTGAATCACTGATACATCACCAGTGGTTGAGTCATATACCAATCGCATAGATGCATCGTCGTTTAAGCTGTAAGTACACAAACCATTTTGTGCACTGACTACTTTGTAGTCGCCATCTGTCGTAGAGTAATACCATTTAGTTGAACCATCGGCTTTTTTGCCCCCAGCACCACTTTGATTCAGCGTGTATTGGTGGTCCAGAAAGTTATTCCACATCCTTGCACAGCGGTTTGCATTAGGGTGCTTGGTTATTTTGTTGTGATTTCCGCCTTGGTCTTTAGACTCTACCGGAAAACCAGCTGCATTAAAGTTAAACGAGCCGTCTCTAAACCCTTCAACATTGGCTATTGCACCATTGAGTGCATTATCAAGGTAATATTGGTGTGCTGTATTTACACCATTACGGTATAAATTATCAATACTTATCAAACGATTTCCGCAACCATTCACATAGGTCAAGTCAGCCATATGTCTTGGGCCATCCATCAGATAAGCGGCCTGTGCCGTATTTACATCAAGCGTATAGATCTTTGCATTTTCATTGGCATTGCGTGCCGAAACATAGAGAGTACCGTCGCTGCCAATCGCTAAGCCAGACGCCCAGTTGAGACCATGCTCCCCTATTTTGTCTAATGTCATGTCGTTTTCATTGAGCATGTACAGTGATTTTGCGTTCAATACATATACAACGTTGCCATCATTGGAGTAAGCAATATCGCCATGTTTAAAATCTGCATAGCTGGCATCGCTAGTTTGCATTTTCCCCATGACTGTTTTTACACCCGTTATAGCATCAAATTGATACATGTAAGTTTGGCTCGTAGCCAGTAAGTAGCTGCCATCAGGTGACATTGCAGAGCGCTTAATCGTATACGAGGTCGTATCTGCTAATGTGCGCTGTTGCCCAGTTGATAAGTCAAATGCATAAAGCTTTGATGCTCTGGTATTACTGTCCAATTTCTCCATCATATATAGGGTATTACCAAAACTTGCGATATTGCTTGCGGCAGTAGTAGTACCTGATAGTAAAGTGAATGATAAATTGGCCGGGTCCAAATGATACAAACTTCCTTGTTCACTTTTCCCTGTGCGGTCGATCGCAATTAACCCAGATAAACAGGCATTGTCGTCCGCAGCCATGCTTACTGTGCTCAATGCGACGGCACCCATCAAGGCACACTGTAGTGACGTTTTGGTTAAGGTTTGTGTCATATTTGACTCCTAATAAGTCTGCTATTTAAGCAGTGTTTACTTAGTATTTACTTACTAAAAGCAAATTTCACGCCATTGCACCCTAAAAGCACAACTAAAGTACTGAATTTGTGATATTTAGAAATTAATGTTAGCTAATACAGTAGGTTACTGAGTACACATAATATAAATTTAAGCGTATATTCTTTGTACTCTGGGTAAAGCAGTATATTTACTTTGTTTTAGATTCTGAACATGCTAAAAATTCATTGCAAAGTGCGATCATGTCTATACTTATCTTTGCAAAATGCGAATGATGTGATAGCTGAGTGTCTGTAATAGGACCTATTTTGACATGTGTCAAATAACGATTACCCGAGCATACCGAGCATAGTAATGAGAGCAGAGGGTTATAAAACTTGTATAGTATTAATTGCCGGAGGTGACTTTGCTGTATAAGTATTGTGCTTAATTAATGAGTTTAAAACACGTCGTTGCTTTTCAACTTGATGGGCGAAGTTAAAAAGCGATCACGTCGTGTTACTTACCATACAGGCTATAAAAAACCTAATCTCAGCGCTGCTTCGAGTGTGTTCTCATTAATTCAGCGACAGAATCTTGGCCCTCAGTCATTAAGCTTTTGATCACTTGTTGTCTAATGTGACTGGGTTTATTTTGGCTTAGCTTAAATACGCCTGTGCACTGTAAGGGTTTGATGCGTAAAAAGCGAATGTGTTTGAACATAGCATTTACCAATTGGTCATCCAGATCTGCTACTTGCCATGGCGTATCAAAGCCACGTTCAAAGTGATCAGTTAGCGTATTCATCGCAGCAAGTTGCGCTTGCGGTTCAGTGATTAATTCCAAAATGCCTTCAACTTCGACTGTGGCGTACAGCCAGCTTGGCAAGGTTTCATTATTACAGTGATTTGGGGATAAATACGCGTTTGGTCCATTAAACAATAGTTTAACGCTTTTACTTACTTGCAAAGTGAGAGGGTTGTTTGCTGTAACATGGCAAATAAAGTGCGAACAAGTTTCATCAAATAGCATTGGAATTTGACACGTATTATTAAGCGCCGTGTTGGGGTCAGCACTGAGTATGGTTGCCAGTGGGTATTGGGCCATAAGGTGATATAAGTCGGTTTCATTCACTTCGGTAAATGGCTTAGGGGGATAATTCATAGGCGGCTCTCCAAGAAACGTTTAACCTCGGGCCAGGTATCATCGGTGATACTATGAATCGCTGAGTTACGAAATGTTCCGTCGGGGGATAAGCGGTTTTTATAGGCAATACCTTCTAATTTTGCACCTAAGCGCAAGATAGCTGAGCGCGACTTGTCATTTTTTTCATTGGTACATATGGTCACACGTACTAAGTTAAGCTGCTCAAATGCATAAGTTAATATCAGATGTTTCGCATGCGTATTAACGTAACTTCTTTGCCATGGAACACCAATAAATGTGTGGCCTACCTCAGCACTTAAATTATGACTATCTAGTCTAAACAAGCGGGTGGTACCTACCACGGTGTGTGTGTCGATGTCGATGATGGCAAACGTTAATTGTGCTTGTGGGTTAAACTTAGCGTTGTCGTCTAACCAAGTTTGTAGTGTGCTTGGTGACCGGCAGTAATTGGTGGGTACCCAGCGCCAAATACTGGCATCTTGTCCTGCTATTAACATCTGCTTAAGGTGCTTCTGAGCAATTGGTTCAAGTGTTATTTTGTGGCTTGATAGTGTCGTTGGAGTAAGCATAATATCTTCCTGAATCTGTTTTATACTGAGTAATTTACGACATTCTGGTTGTATATATACAACCAGAATAAAGAAATGATATAGACCAGATTAAAAACCTCACATCTCGATATTGGTTTCATTGCTCCAGTCATCTGGTATGGTAGATAACAACAAATTGAATCAATGTATTAGACCAATGAACCCAATTAGTATTGAATTTACTTCGATAGGGCCGGCACGTTATTTACAACTGGCAAAAGCGCTTAGAAAAGCCATCAAATCTGGTGATTTAGTACCGGGTACAAAACTCAGCTCGGCACGCAAAATGGCTGACATATACGCTTTGAATCGCCATACGGTAATGAACGCATTGCAAATACTGGTAGCCGAAGGCTGGTTGGAGTCTCGTCAGCGTGCAGGGTATTTTGTGACAAATAGCCTACCCATAGATTCAAGTGTTACACGCAGTGAGAATAAACACACTCAATCCGAAGGAGGGCGTGAATACAGCACTTACCAGTTTAGTTTTGCGAACGACATTAAATTTCAAAAGACGATGTCATTGGCCGATTATCAATATAATTTTGCGGGTGGCTTGCCTGATCTGGCCGCGTTTCCATTTGCAGAATTCAAACGGGCGACAAGCAGTGCTTGTCAGCGACTCAATAGCAATTTACTCCATTATGGTGAAGCAGCTGGAGTGCCCGAGTTAAAGTCACAAATTTTGGCTTATTTGCACCGAGCCCGTAATTTGAATGCAAAGGAGCTATTGATCTGTAATGGCTCACAAGAAGCTCTGTTCATAATTGCAAAAGCATTTGTTAAACAGGGAGACTTTATTGCTGTCGAAACATTAGGTTATCCGCCGGCTCGCAAAGTATTTTCAGCATGTGGTGCATCTTTAATTGATATTCATCAGGATGAAGAAGGTTTATGTGTGGATGATTTAGCCATGCAGCTTAAGCAATATCCGATAAAACTATTGTACTTAACGCCGCTTCATCAATATCCAACAACCGTCACACTGTCGATGACTCGGCGTATGCAAATTTATCAATTGTGCTACGAACATGGTGTTGCAATTATAGAAGATGACTATGATCACGAATTTCATTATCGATGTCATCCGGTTGCGCCTTTGGCATCCGATGACCCCGCAGGCATTGTAATTTACGTATCGACCTTTTCAAAATTGATGTTTGCAGGCGCAAGGCTTGGCTACGTGACATGTAGTTCAGGGATCATGGCGCAATTACAAGCCATTAAACAGTTAATTAATCATAAAAATGATGTATTGACGCAATTATCGGTTGCTCAGTGGATGAAAGAAGGTGGGTTTGAGCGTCATTCAAAACGCATGACCAAATTGTATAAGCAGAAATACGCTCACCTCGATAGTTTGCTTAAGTCATATCAATCACAAGGATATCCAATTACCTATGATAAACCTGATGGTGGTATGGCAATGTGGGTGAACATGGGGGTCAATGTCAGCAAGTTAAAAGAAAGCGTCAAGTCACACGGTGTTTATGTGCAAACTCAAACTGAATTCTACTTTAATGAGAGTAGTCGGTCGCTAAACTTGGCTGAGAATAAACATACTCACCTTCGCCTTGGTTTTGCAGGCCAATCATGTGAAAACGCCAGTCATGGATTAAAAATAATTATTGAGCAATTGTATCATTCATGAGCATGTTAAAGCGCACTTTTCAGATCAAGTAAGTCTTGTGACAATGCCGTTTTTAATTGCCGGTTCATAAAAGGGGAAAATACCCAGTTGAGTATTTTCGACAGTATTGTATGTGCTTCTGCCCTAAAATGCATTGTTAGTTCACACCCTTTGGACTTTTCTATAATTTCTAACGTTGTAATATAAATACAGCCATGGCTTTGGGCGCATGTGGTGTAATATTTGTTGGTTTGTGCGCTGGTGATCCACATGGTTTCTGTGGCGTCTTTACCAAACATGGTGCGTGTTTCTTGCCACTTTAGGCCAATCAACCCTGAACTAGGTCTGGATAATACACGCAAGGTTTTAATGGCGCGTATGCGTTGTTGTGCGCCGTCGATGTCGGTAATGATAGACCATACATGCTCGGCTTTGGCGGGGAAAAACGCACTGACACTGACTTTCATAACAGGGTTACTCGGCAGGTTACTTAATGTCAGTGTAGTTGATTAGTAAGCTAATTGGATGATAATTTTTGCATTTTCCACTGTGATTGATTAGGTGTCAAAATAAAGACTTTACTAAATTGATTTTCGTTAATTGTCACAATGTGACCACTTAATAGCTTTATGAGCGCCGGCGTTGTATTACTGTGACCAGCAATCGCTACCGTGCCTGTGAGTTTTCGTATATTGTCAGCGAAAGTACTCAGATCATGCGGCTCATAGTGGGTAACGGGTAGAGCAACTTTTTTAGCCAGCGGTAAAATCGTTTGCTGCGTGCGGTTATAATTGGTACTAAACAAATGTTTAGGCGCATAGGATTGCACCATCGTCGCTAATCGCTTTGCGCGTTCTTGACCTTTGGCTGTGAGGTGTGGGTCTTTCCCTTGCATTTTTTCTGCATGTCGAAATAAAATAATGTGGTCAGGCTGTGAAAAAGCGTGCCAAGTTGTTAATGTACACAGCAATCCGATGAGTATAATTTTCATGATATGAAACGTAAGCTTGTTGATTTTTAGAGACTTTACCAAAGAGAAAAGCGTGAAGCAAATAGGCAGGTTTCCCTGCCAAAGTGCGTAACTTTATCGTTAACGTCAGAAATTTAATAATGAATAAATAGCTTGCGTTTGATGCTGCGTGTTGAGTGTGTGAAGTAGTGCTTCACTTGGGTCGAACAAATCAGAGTCATTTAGAGTGACCTGCAATAGATCTTCAGCAATCGTGTTATTGCTAAGCAAGGGATGTTCAGGGTTATAAACAATGAATAGTGCACAGCAACTCGCTGCAAATAGTTGTGTATATTGTTTGGTTATCGCAAAGCGAGCGATACTTGTTGGTTCGTTTTGTTCACTATGTTGAAGGGTTTGTACGCAATCGCACCAGCTTAAAATTTGCTGTTTCAGGACTGCGAATTGCTGCGCTAAAGACGCGGTTACTGTATGTTCATGGAGTTGCTCGGTTATGGCGAGAAATGACGATAGAACCGGATCATTGCCCATGTTATTTATTGATAAATCATGACTATCAAGGTTTGCTACTGGTTTGGTGGTATCTAGGCTGAACCACAGCTCTAAGTCTTGATGAAGCTCAACTTGACCCAGCAATTTGGCTGCAATGGCATTAGTTTGTGACGATATCAACCCGAGATTCAGTTGACTACTGCCATCAAACAAAGAAACAACGGCATTGTCCCTTTGCATTTTTTGAAATATACCCGCTTGGTACTCTTCACGTAAATAATACCGAGCGCCTAAAATGACTTTTAGTTCGTCAATCGCTAACTCAGTGGTTTTAGGCACCCAATATTTACAACATGCAGAATAGACGCTTAAACTTTTACTGGCATAACTAATGGCTTTGCTACTGGCTAAAGACACCATTTCAGCAACAATTAGCTTCGCAAAACTGCGGCCAAGACCTTGCTTCACCGTTGGCATATCAAGTACGGTTTTTTGGTATAAAGCGCGGGACTTTGCAAAGTCATACGTTAGGCGTAAACAGGTATCAAAAGCCCCCAATGAAAAGCCCGCACATAATATACGTGAAATTTGCAATGCTTTAAGCACGCCATACATACCGGGTTCATTGGTTTCAATCAGTGCTGACTTGGGCACTTTTGTGTTATTGAAACGAACTCCACTGATATCTGCGCATCGGATCCCATGAGTGTTAATTTTCTCGATTGCTTCATAATCACTAAGCTGAGTTTTATCTAGTAGAAATACTGCAAGCGATTCACGTTGATTGCTATCGTATTTGCGAACCAGAATAGTCATAGTGTGGCCCTCAGTTGCATTGTTGATAAGCCACTTTTCGCCATTTAGCAGGTAACCATCGGTGCAGGGCGTCGCACTGACTTCACTGGCCAATAAGTTACTGCCATGGCGTTTTTCGGTGAGCGCCAAGCAGCCCAAATGGCCTTCGAGTATATGTTTAGCTAATTGCTTTTTTTGCGTCTGATTAGCACATAACCAAATAGGCAGTGCACCTAACATGGTTTGCCCAGTTGCAATGGCTGCGGTTAAATCTCGACGAGAGAGTGCTCTGCACATAAGCAGTAGCTCTGAAAATTCACCTAATTGCCCCCCCAACTCTTGTGGAACAAAGTAGCGAAAATACCCGATGTGGGTTAAATAACTGATATATTCTTCTGGAAACTGCTGTGTTTCATCCAGCGCGACAGACCGTGCAAAGTGAATGGTATTGCTCGCATCGGTTGGGTCGCCGAGGGGGTTTTCAAGTAACTGAACATGATGTAAAAAATTAGGAGTAAGATGCGTCATAATTAGGTTCTAATAATAAAATATCGTGTTGATGAAGTTGCCACGCCTGATATTGCCAGTGCGTGATTTGTGTATAGAGATTGTTGTTAATGATGATGCTATTTGGTTGCCATTTTACAACGGAAACAGCTTGACAAAATGTAAGGTAAGGGCCATTCCCAATGGCTTTGTAAAGCGCTTCTTTAATACACCATAACTGGGTTGCCGTGCGTTTTCCCAGTGTACTCAAACATACTTGTTCACCGGGAGTTAGCCAAGGAGCGGGTGTGTTATTAAACCTTGACTGGTGTTCGGTATCAATGCCGAATGTGCCAGTACACAGTGCCGCAATGGCCAACTCAGCGGTGTAACTGAGGCCTACTGGTAGACCAGAAACTGCACAAAAAGGGGCGCCTTTATTATTCTTAATTAATGATAATTGATGGGTCTTTAGATGAGAGTGAACGTGGTTTTTTAATAACCATTTGGCACTAAGACGCGCACCGAGCCAGCGCAGAGCCGGTTGTTTGAATGTAAAGTCATGATATGTGGCAAGCTCATCATCAGATAAATGTGACATGAGCTGTAGCTTCATAGCAGGGACCATTAACCGCAGCTTTAACTGCGGTAAATGGAGTGCATAGACCTCATGTGTGGGAGATGATTTAAGTTGCGTAAGCATATTAGATGATCACCATTGATAACCCGGCATGAGCTCATCTGCGTGGATGGTTTCCACCACATCTGCCATTTGTGTGAATCTTTCGACTAGAGACTGAAACAAAGGAGTATGGGTTTCTAACTCGAATTCAGCCAATGACGTGACGGATACAACTTCTACATAGTCATAATCTAGGTTATGTACTTTACTCACCACAAAACGTTTTACGGTTTGTAAATCATGACATGCGACGTAATCCGTGTCTGTGACCCACTGTTCAAACTGCGCTCTATGTGCGGTTGATTTCAATTTTATTTTATCGATAATAATCGGCATTTAATCTTCCTTATCTACAATTACCAGCCCTCTATGGGCATCAATAGTGACTATGTCTGCGGTGTTGATCAGGGTGCTGGCGTGGTGGGTATTTACCACACACGGAATCCCAAATTCGCGGGCGACAATTGAACTATGAGAGAGCATTGAGCCAATATCCGTAACAACCGCGCTAGCGAGTGCAAACAGTGGGGTCCACGAGGCATCGGTGAAGGGCGCAACCAGGATATCGCCTTTTTGAAAGTCAGCGGCTTGGGTTGCTAAATCGGTGATCACGCAGGCACGCGCTCTGCAAAAACCTTCTGAGGTCGTTAGCCCCTGTAACGACGTTAAGCTCGGATCAAAAACAAGATCAGGTTGACTGTTAGGTTGACCAATGAAAGTCAGCGGCGGCTCTGGTTGTGTTTGCCATTGCTGGTACTGCGTGCGGTGCTTATTAAGTCGCGCTTTATCGACGAGGAGTTCGGCTGTGCAGCGCTTGTCTAAGTATTTAATGATGTTTTCAAAGTCGAGATACGCGACGTCGTCAAGATGGGTTAACAGTCCTTTTTGCATTAAACGTCTAGCGACTTCATACACTACGCGACGAATTAACCAAATTGAGGTGGTCATACTCATGCGTGTTTCTTCGCGTAATTTAGCACATCCACAATATAGTGAAATAACTCGGTTAATTGTAAAACGCTGTGTCCAGCTCAGCTCAGTTCATTCAGTAGATCACGACTGATTTTTTGCTGTTTTTGTGTTTGTTCAGCCAAGGCACCATCGACTTCATAGCCTTGTTTTAGATAGAGCTTTATCATTTGTAGCACGTAGGTTCTATCGTCTAACCAACGTGGGTTTGTGAGTTCCATTTCTTCACGGCCACGTACACCATTATCGCGCATAAAATTGGCCAAAGGGCCTTGCGAAAACCTCAGTCCGAGTGAGGTCGTGGTGAGAAACTCTTCAATTTCAGAAATCGTTTTGTTCGTAAATACATCTTTAACCTGAGGCCATGCATTTAGTATTTTACACAATTGCCAAAGCTCTTGTGCACTGGCGATGGTTCGCAAGTTTGACATGTCACCTTTAATTTTATTTTGTAGGTGCTTACTTTTATCACCTAACCATTTAGCACTGAGCTCTTCCAATAACCCATAGCAGGCAAACGCATTGATATAATAGGGTAAATAACCTTCGTGCATAGTTTTAAAATACGTTAAGCAATGTGTAAATTCATCGTTGAGTGCTTCGTGAGACAACGCGGTAATATCTTGAACTTGGACTCGATCAAACTCTTCATAACGTGATGCTATCATTGATTTGGCACGACGCTTTGCTTGAAAAAATTCTTTAATGTTTTGCTTGATCCAATACTTTAAACACTGTTTAGGTGTCATATCGGGATGGCTGTGAGCGGTACCATAGGGGTTTTCATATCCAGTTAGGTCGATGGCTTCACTACTAAAACGTGCTAAAAATGGGGTTTGGTCTGCTCCGACAGGAGTTTGAGATAGCTGCCACGCTGTATACGATACGTTTAAATAAACGTGACCTTTGTAATAAGCGATAGTTTCATTGGCTTCACCGAGATCCAGTAAACCAAGTTTTTTACCGCAATCAATGTGTACACGGGTTTGATAGTACTGGGCAAATGACAGTCCCAATGGTGTCATACGACCGGTAAATATTTCACCAATGTCCATACGAGACCAGAGAATGTCTTTTTGTACGTGCATTGATTTATTACCTAAATAAAAAGGCTCTGGTTTCACTTTTTGACTGGTAATAGGTCGACTTTGTAGTAGCCAGACTTTGCCGTCACTGATTGTCCACTCGACATCTTGCGGACGGCCAAAATAAGACTCGACTTGACGGAGCACACTATACAGAGCTTGTTGATCAATATGGTTGAGTACTGGCTCATTTTGTAAAGTTGGTGGAACTGAAAGCTTTTTTATATCGCCATTAAGATAAACGACTTGATGTTGCTTTGGCTGGGTTGCATGGGCAATTAACTCGCCATGCGTTTTATCAATATGATAACTATCACTGCTCACTTGGCCTGAAACTAGCCCCTCACATAAACCGTAACAGCCTTCAATAATAAATGCACTTTGTTCGAGTGTGGTTGGGTGTTGGCCAAATGCCACTCCGGATACATCACCAAATTGCATTTGCTGGACAACTACAGCAATTTTTGGTAGCTCAGTTGCTTGGCCCAAGGTTTGTCGATATTGAAATGCGGCGTCACTCAATGCCGAAGCCCAACAAGCTTTAACTGCTTGTAATATATTGTCGGTGCCTTCTACTGCAAGTTTAGTCAGGTGTTGGCCTGCAAATGAGTGGCTTTCGCTGTCTTCATCCGTTGCAGAAGAACGCACTGCAACAGGACCAATTAATAGGGATGCGGCATTACTGACTTGCTCAGCGATGTGCTCTGGTATACTGGCGGTCAAAATAGCCTCAGCCAGTGCGCGCCATTGTGTCGCGCCCTGGTTCAGATCAAAATGTACGAGTAGCTGAGTTTGCTCAAGAAATTCTTCAAATAATGCGACACTGATGCAGTAGCCATTGGGGACTGGTAAGCCAGCATTGTGCATCGCAATTAGTGACGCACCTTTACCACCGACCTGTTCGGCACGCGCACTGCGCCGAGTATCAAAATGAATAATGCCCTCACAGAGCGGTTGTTTAATGGCAAGAGAATGAATTGTCATGTGTATGTCCTTACGCAAGAAATAACTTATTTTTGTGCCAAAAATGCAAAGTAGCTTTCACCGGGCATTAAGCGTTTACTGTTGACTTGAGAAAAGCCCGTGCGAGTGAGCGAGCGTTTAAGTTGTTCAACATCAGGCAATGCCCCGCCAATATCACTTAAGCTGAACCAGAGATTTAACGCCGTGATGGCGCTACTGCCCCCTTGGCAACTGGTGGTCATGAGTAGCTGTCCACCCGGTTTGAGAAGCGAGTGGGCTTTGGCTAGCACCGTTTGTCGCTGGCTCTCAGTGAAGTAATAAATATTGTTATGTAACGTGATCAGGTCATATTGTGATTCGCCTTGTAAGTCAAAGAATGATTGATGGCGTAATTGATACCGTGCTTAATTAAGGTTTGACTAGCGTGGGCAACAACATCAGCTTGATAATCAATTGCGGTAATATCGCAACTGTTAAGACGTTTACTGAGGTACACTAAATACTTGCCAGCACCACACCCGACTTCTAAAATAGCCTTCGGTTGAGGTTGCTTTTTTAGTCCCCACTCGATGGCTTCTTCCACGAAAGGTTCTAAAATTTGGGATGATTGGGCAATCACTTTACCGTCTTGGTCTGAGAGTTGGTAAGCGTTGTTTTGTTTCATTCGAGTTGGGGCACTCAGTAGCGCGTCATAATGATAACGAATGGCTTCTTCGAACATGGCCGCAGCAATTTGATTTTCTTGTTTAGCTAAGTGACGACTTAGTTTACCTTTTAAACGATATCGGCCTGCGCTAAACCCAAGCTCACCTAAACGTACACCACATTCTAACCAAGCCTCAAGCGCATCTCGTTTATTGTCTTCAATGGTGAGTTGCTGCTGTAACTGGTCTAAGCTTTGTTCAGCTTGACTCAAACTGTTGAGTAAACCACTGGAGTTTGCTGCGGTGACAAAGCTGGTTCGATATACGGTATCTACTTGCTTTCCAAGACGCAGAAACGCAAAGATATTTTTATCAAAGATGAGCTTTCTTAAAGTGCTTAGTTGCATCACTTATCCTTAAAAATAGTAACGGATCCCAAACTGCAAAAGATCTGAAAACTGTTCAAATTCACTGTTTCTTTGCCCTTTCTGTGGGGTATAGGCCAGCGCGAGTCGTATTTGTAAGTTGTCACTTGCAGAATGGGTAATTACGGCTGAAATGTTAACGTGATTGTCAATTAGGTTTTGGATTGCCAATAATTCATAGCGAGTTAAATCGCTCCATTCATCAGTGAAAGAAACCGCCATGTAACGCTTAGCAATTCCGAGGTTGGAAATGTTGCTTTGTGCGTAACGTTGTTGCCAAAGCAGATAATCAGAAGCAGTGTCGGCCGCCAGCGTTTGTTGAGTCCATTCGATGGTCAACATGCCATTGGCACCGAGTTTCCTACTTAACCCTAGCAGCGTGCGTTGCTGGGATGATTGCTCAAAAAGTTGTTTACTGGTTTGTGATAAATCTCCGTATAAGTACTCGGCATATGCATCAACGTTGAGCCAGTTGATGAAATGCTGTGTACTCAAAGAGGCGTATTGCTGTGACTCTCGGTTTGCCAGAGTCAGCAGCCAAACACCCTGCTGTAAGCTTCCCTTTAGCGTTTGTAGCAGATTGACGTGGCCATTATTATTTACAGTGATAACGCTCTGGGTTTGTACTGTATTGGGGAAGAAATAGTCGTATTTAATGGCATCTACGCCTGACTTGTATAGCCTATCTAAATCGAAGACGTTAAATGCCCCAAGCGGGTCAATTGGTGAAAAAATCCGACCCAGACCAATCGTGATCGGCTGTCGACCAAGCGTGAGGCTGCTACGAGAAAAGCGGCGTTGCCAGTAACTCCAATCAAGCTGTCCGAGCCATTGATGATGGCTGTGTTCATCTTGCCATGTCGCATCGAGTTTACGGTCAACAACTGGTGACGGTGTGAACATGGATAATGCCGATTGATTATCCACGTAATCGAAATCAATTTGTGCATGATTTACCCACTCGCCTTGCAAAAGGTAGGACTGCGATTCTAATCGAACGAATTGATTGGAGCCAAGTGCAGCGCGGTCATGGCCATCAATGGCAACGATATTAGCTTCATACACGCCAGACCAACTTGGTGCTGGCGTGCTTTGTGATTCTAATAGCAGCTCAAAGTCATCTTCGAACGCGGTGCTGGTAACCTGCATTAATATGCAGGTACTGATGAGTGCTTTTTTTATCACGATGGGATTGCCGCCGGCGAATGTGTCGATGAGATATGTTGCAATTGTTCGTCACGGATGACTTTGCCATCTTGTAGATGAATAACGCGGTGTGCACGTTCGATAACACGGGGATCATGAGAGCTGAATATAAACGTGATCCCTTGCTTTTGGTTCAAGGACACCATGAGATCCAGTAAGCTTTCGGTGGCGCGAGAGTCTAGGTTTGCTGTAGGTTCATCTGCAATGACCAACAAAGGCTTAGCTGCAATAGCGCGTGCAACGGCAACGCGCTGTTGTTGACCGCCACTGAGTTGGGCTGGGAAGCGGTCTTTAAATTCACCTAACCCAACGGCTTCAAGCGTTTCTATGGCGCGTTGTTTTCTTTGCTTTTTATCGATACCAGAGAATTCCATTATCATTTCAGTATTCTCCAAAGCAGTTAGGACCGGCATTAAGTTATATGCCTGAAATACAAAGCCAATTTTTTCTCGGCGGATGTCTGCCAACTTATTATTACTGAATTTAGCAACCTCTTTGTTATCAAATTGATAGGTTCCATTTGTAGGCTGATCTAACATACCAATAATATTGAGCAGGGTGGATTTTCCTGAACCTGAAGGTCCTGCGATAACTGTGAATTCGCCTTGTTTAACCGTCAAATCTATGTCTTTGAGACAGTGGAAAGATTGGTGCTTGTCGGCAAAAACTTTATTAATTTTATTAAGAGTGATCATGATTATTCCTTTAGGCATCTTGGGTTGCAGCAAGCGGTGAACGCTGACCTGCACGGATCGCAGGGATTAAAGTAACAACAAGAGTAAGTAGAAAAACAAATAGAACGCTAAGTGATAGTTTGCTTGCGTCTAATATTGAGTAAAATTTGTCAGGTAATAATACCCCACCAGCTTCCATTGCAGTGTCAAAAACCTCTTTAAAGTCTAGACCTTGCGTTGCAAAGTGGTGATGTCCCCACAAACCTAAAGCAAGACCAAGCGTGAGAGAAAAAGCACTGAGATAAACCGCTTCTAGTAGCACAATTTTTGATACGGTACTGGGCCTTGAACCAAGTGCTATCATCATTGTGAATTCTTTTTTCCGTTTAAAAGTCGACATCAACACCGTATTCAAGATACCAACCGCGACTACGACATAGACGATAAGCATGAGTAGGTACATACCAGCAGCATCGAGCGTGACAGCCGAATAGAGTTCGGGAGCGGCAGTTTGCCATGGTGATATGTTCACATGGTTGAATGACGTTTGAAGTTGCGTGGTGGTGTGGGCTAAGCTTTCGGGTGTTTCAAGACTGTATAGACTAATTTGACTGACTTGATCTGGTACCCCTAACAAAGTTTGCAAAGTGTGTAGCGGGACCTCAGCCCAGAATGTATCGAGCTCGTGTAAGCCGGTTTTGAAAATACCGGCTACCACAAATGCTGCGCGGGATAAATCGGCGCCACTGGCTGGTTTAGCTGTGATTGTGACTGTATCTCCAACGCGTACTTCCAAGTTATTAGCCAGAATTTCGCCTATGACAATGCCATCAAGGTGGTGGAATGTTTTACTTTGGGGGAACTCAGCGAGCGTTTTCCCTTTAGTGATGGCTCTTTGGTCGGCAATGGCTGACATTTTGACTTCTTTGGCAGGCTCTACACCAGAAATGGTTAATGCAACACCATGGCGGCCGGCTTGAATGAGTGCATCGACGCGTAATCGTGAAACGGCAGTCAACTCTGGTTTATTTTGCCGTATTTGTTGAATTAACTGCTTTGGTTGAACGATTAAATGCTGTAATGATGGGTCATCACTAAAGGATTTATGCTGCACGATGATATGCCCTAAGCCCATACGTACGCCAATATCAATCATGGCCTTATGGCCTCCATCAGAGAGGCCCATAAATAAAACCATCATGCTAAAAGCAAAAACAATGATTACCGACGTTAAGCATGAACGGCGTTTATTTCTAAGTAAGTTTCGTAATGCGAGCTTATGTATCATGAGCTTCTCATTCCTTGTGCTGGTATTAATTTTGCGGCAGACAAAGCAGGGTATAGCGCGGCGAGCAATGCGATGATGAACATGACAAATACAGGAGTGAATAAGTTATCTAATGTTAATTTTGCTTTAAGTGCGGTGGTCATACCCACACCCGCCAAGCTAAATTCACCAAATTGGCTAATATCCCAACCATACTGTTGTAAATAGCTACCCAGCGTCACCCCCATGATAAGCCCAGCAATTGATGCGATAAGCGTAAGTAGTAAGGTTTCTATTGTCACCACCCATACAACATTGCTGCCTTTTAGACCAAGCGCTTTGAGCAGACACAGTTCTTTTTTACGTTCCATCACACTGACCAGCATTGCATTCATTACTCCGACGCCAGCGATTAAGAAAATGATAAACACCAACGTGCCCATGAGCGCTTGATTTGACTGGATCAAGGCCAGTATATCTGGGCGTAACTGGGACCAAGTTTGTACGGTTAATGGTTGCTTATGCTCTGCAATAACCGGATTGAGCGCATTCTGTGTACGTGCCACTGTGGCTAAGTCATATGTTTTGATGGCAATTTCATGACTTTGTTCGGGCAGTTGCAACAGTTTTTGCAGGTCATTTAAATGAAATATAATCCGAGTTCGATCTATAAGATCAGTACCCTGACGACTGGTACCAGCTACTTCTAGCTGTAACGATTGTTGGGCTCCCATTGATGTTTCATACAATAACGTAACAACATCCCCTATATTGGCTTGTAAATTTCTTGCCAATTTCACACCTAAAATAACCTTTGGTGGCACATCCGGTAACGGTGCAAGCGTGTCAATCAGTTGGTTGGTGTGTTGTTGAGTTGATGAGGTATTCGAAGATAAGCCATCTAATTCAGCAAATGCGGCAGCGACAGCTTGTGCAGTTAATTGTTCATCTAAGCGTAGTTGTGCATCGGTCAATGGACGACTTAATGGCCAAGGAGTCGGTTTGCTTAAAAATTCACCGCTGACCATTTGTTGTGCCAATGTTGTGACTAAACGCTCGTGCTGAGGTTCAACACCGAACAAACTAACACCCACAGATTTATCATTTTTACTGAGATAGCCAAAACTATATAATCTCGCCGCGACGGCAGAAATATCTTTACGGGCGCGCAAGACGTTGAGCAGCTCGGTATCGTGAGAAATGGTTTGCTGTAATTGGCGTTTTGCTAAATAGTCCTGCTGGTGGATTTGTAGATGTCCGACCTGTCCTGCGGTAGTCCCACTGACTAAATCATGACTTAATCCATCCATGATGGCTAAGGTGGTGATACAAAAGCCAATACCTAAAGTGATCCCCAATGCGGTCACTGTACTACGTTTGCGGTTCCGTAGTAGATTTCGCCAAGCGAGTTTTATAAATAGTCTCATGTTTTGCCCTTATAAAAATGCTTGTTCTGAAAACTTACTTGCAGCGAGGTCAGTGTTAAATTTAATTTTTTGATAGTGCATACGGGTGAACTCTTGAGGTTTATCACTGACTCGCATTTCCATCACGGTGGGTACCAACATGCCATCCATATTTTTTACTTCTGAATAGGTCAATGTGCGTTCTGGATGCTTGTCCTCTTTTCGTCGGTAATAGGTTACTTGCTCAGGAAAAACACGGTCATTGTCGATATATAGTCGGTACAGCACCTTTGCCCACACAACGGGCGCCGATGGCTGCGGAGTGAGTTCAATTAGGTGGTAGTTACGAGCGTCTTTTTGCCATGCTTCTTTTGCTTCATAGCTGTAGTGCCTTGCTAAATCAGTTTCGCGCATCAGATCGTCATTACTAAAATGGCTGCCCATCCAGCTCGATGCCAACATTGAACTACTCATAATTGTCGTGCGTTTATTTCGAGGTTCAAAAAATGAAATACGGTCGTCGATTTTAAGCGTCATATTGCCTCGCCATAATGCTGGCCCGAGCATGCGAACCATCACTTTTTGGGTATCGTTTCTATCGTCAGTAAGCACCAATAACGTAAAATCACGCTGGTATTCGGCCTTATTAATATTCATTTTCAGAACAGATGCAGAGGTTTGAGCGCGTAAAATACGTTCAGCATTGTCTATCCAAAGACCTAACGGTAAATCTGTTTGTGCTTTACTGCCAAAAGAGGCAAAGCACATCAAGAAAAAAATGAGTTGTTTCATAATGATCCTTTTAGTGTTGTTTTAATATGCGCGACAATGATGTGCGATATCTAAATTGAGACGTAAATCCGGGATTAGCTTCACTGGTGCCCACTCTGGCAATAAACAAAGGGAAGTATTGCGGACCTAAATTGTGATGCAGTGCTGCTTTCGCATCTGGGTGTTGCAGAAGTACACTCAGTGGGTGGACTGCTAACCCTTGCGCGGTCGCTTGTAACCACATTTCAATCATTTTTTGTCCGGCACAGAGCCAATCATAAGTTGACTGTTGCGCATTGTGGTATAGGCAAATAATTTGTGTACTGTGTACTGTGTACTGTGTACTGTGTACTGTGTACTGTGTACTGTGTACTGTGTACTGTGTACTGTGTACTGTGTGCTGTTAGCTCCCCCAGTGTTTTTGCCATATGCTCAGCAAGTCCAAACTTTGCTAATAGCGTCATTGTGATAGGGTTGAGCAATACTTGATGAAAGCGCCGCTTAAATAATGACATTGGTCCCATCAATTGTTGAATATTGAAGCCTCGGTCGCTATTCGGTGTCTTTGAGAAGTCGATAAATCGATATGTCTCTTTCCATGCATTGGCATGTTTGAAATCTTGACTGGCAAATTGACTAACAAGCTCAGCTGTTTGTTGGTGTTTGCGAGTATCTAAGCTTAACCACCTAATGTTCGGGTTATGCCAAAGCTCGGTCGTTAATATGTGCTTCTGAGGCATTAATTTTGCACAACCACGTAGTGCGCCTCTGTGGGTATGTCGTTGTTCTAATAATGACTTTATGTGGTGAAATTTGGCTAAATCAGGCTGTGTCGGGTGATAGCTCAAATGGACTTCTAAGAGATAGCTGTGTTCACAGGCTGAAATATGAACGCCTTGCACTATTGGGCTCGATATCACACACTTAGCCCCCAATGACTCTAGCAAATTGATTAACACCGTACTAAAGCCTGCCAAACTCATCCACATTTCGTTCTGTAACGCAGGAAGTGCATTAATCATGTTTTCACGGTTAAAGCCAATTTGAAGGCAGCCATCAAATGGTACACTTTGCGCGTACCATTGAACCTGCCAAGGCTGACAATTATGTGAAGAGGGCACGAGTTTTGCCAATTCCACACATTGTGCAACAAGATCAGCTAGCGGCTTGCAAGGTGTCATTTTGCGGTTTCTCCTGATCGAGTTCAAAGCCATGAATAGCCGCTAAAGCTTGCACTTGTTCTACCTGCGAGCAGGTCAGGGAGCCCATGCTGAAATGGCTAAATATACCGGCTAAACCAAGCAGCATTGTTTCGCCGCAACAAGCATATACTTGGCCTGATGGCAGTAACATGCCAGGCAAAGTGAAATGAGGATTATTAGGTAAATTAACGACTCCGCCGCGGATCAATTTAACATTGGGGCGGGTCAATATAATGTCTTCAGGTACATCTTTGGGTACTGCGACATCACTTATTAATACTGGCTTATGTTGGGCAATATAGGCGGGGGTGAAAACTGCCGCTGGACTACTGGTATTATTGACAATGACATCGGCCGTTTGACACGTTTCAAATTGCTCACTAACAGTGATCAGCTGACGCGCGAGCAGCATACGTTGTAATGCTTTGATCAAGCTGCTCGGTGTCTCATTGCCTAAACGAGGTGATAACCAGTCTCGACATGCTTTTAGTAATCTCCCTCCTTCTTGCTGCGTATCTACAGCTAAGTAGAGGTTTTCGCAAATAATATTGAGGGTTTTGTTAATGTTATTTGCACTGCCTGAGCGTGTTATTAGTAACAGAGATTGGCAATATTTCGCTAGAATAGCACTGTGTACTTGACCAATATTGCCTGCAGCGCCACATATTGCGATTGACGCATGTTCTAAATCAATACCATGACGTACTGCACTACTTAAAACAGTATTGATACTGGCGGCGACGGTAAGGGCATTGCCTGATGTTGCAGCAGGTGTATTGAACGTAAAGTCGCAGCAGTTGTTGGTAACAATTGAGGTATAGCCACCAAACCCAACCAGTTTACATCCTTCTTCACGCGCTAATCTGTAGGCTTCATGGACTTGGCTACGAATGACTTTAGCTTGATTGAAGCGCCTATCGGCTTCAATACTTTCAGCATCCATCTGAATACCGAATAATACCAGTTCAATTTGCTTTCCGGTATTCGAGGTGACGCGTCTTCTCGCTAATATACTGGGAATGGTGACGGGTAGAATATGTTGATTGAGCTCTTCTTGCTCATATTCATCGAATACCTCCCAACCGGGGTCAATTTCGTTAAGGCTATTGAGAGCAATTAGGTGACTAATAAAAGCGACTTTATCAATTCCTGCGCTGATGGGTTCATTACGCTGTGGATGATTCATGATTTTATTGCAAGGAGTAACGGCTACGTCGCTGTGAATTAAATGGGCCAACAAAGGGGCAATTTGATGGCTGCGAATTAAGTCAAAAGCGGTTCGAAATGCGCTAACCACGTTAGGGATTTGGGTAAGACAGAAGTAACCTGAAGGCTGCATTCTCAGTACTTTACGTTTACCTAAAGATGGTAATACGCGAATGTGGTGTTTATGTAGTAAATAACCCGCAAAGGTCATGGAGAGCACATTTTCACTGTCTAAATTAGCGATAGTGGCGCTGGGGTGATTAGCTTGTGACGCCAGCTCTATTCCCAACATACACCCACTGCCCCGAACATGTGCGATCATATCGGGATATTTCTTCGCAAGCGCTGAAAATGCACTTAAAAATGCGTCACCAATACGTTCCGCTTTGTGTTCAATATCATCTCGGTCAATCAGTGCTAATGTTTTTATTGCGACGGCGCTACTCAGGTCATCATCAGAAAATGTGGTACTGTGTAGCATACTGAACTCTTTATGATAACGACTCTTTTCGATGGCTATCGCTGATATTTTGCACAATCCACCCCCTAAAGACTTCGCCAAGGTTATGTAGTCATTTGGCGTGTTTAACCTCGAGCTTTCCAAAAATGAACCAGTGCGGCCCAACCCACATTGAATCTCATCGGCAATAATGGTGGTTTCTGGGTAGTGAGTTTGAATATTTTGCAATAATGAGATATGTGCTGAGGATAGTGGTACGACACCACCTTCTCCTTGGATGGGCTCATAAATTAACGCGGCCAGTTGATTTATTGGTTTTTTCACGAGACGCACAGGTGAGAATTCAATATACCAATAGTGGCTTTGCCATGTATTTAACTTTTCAATAAACGTGTTGGTATCGTCAATAAAAGTGGTATCAGTATTGTTTGATATAAAAGGCAAGCGCGCATCGCGATTATACGTTGTTGCTAGGCTCCCTCGGGTTTTCCCGTGAAACGCGCCCTTAAAGGCCGCCACTTTACTTGGCAAATTAAATGCAATTTGGTTTCTATATTCAATAGCAGATTTAAGCTCATCCAGCGTTTCAATAGACTCCTGCTCAAGTAACTGTTCGCATTCAGTGAAAAAGTCGCGATTGAGTAGTGTATGATTACTTGATACTCGAACGAGTAGCGTTCGCCAGTTTTCTGCACAGTCTTTTTGTGCGTTACTGAGCCGTTGAAAATATTCATATTGTGCATGCTTCAAGGCCGCCTCTACAGCCTCTGTTCCTGTATTTAATAATATAATTTGATATTGCTTTTGTGTTTCGCTGTAGAGTTTATCAGCCAAAACAGCACGCAACTGACGAGCCATTGGGCGCTGTGCACCTTGCACCCACATCGGCCGTTCAGCACTAAGCAATTGTTGCATTGTTTGTACTAATTCAGGGTGATTGTGGCCTAATAATGTACTGCCAAAGCCTCCTACTAAATCTAATACTTGATGTTGTTGGTCATCTTTTTTCCACGTGAGCATATCTCCTTTAGCTTGTGTAAACTCTACTAATAACCCAGCACTATCTAGCAGGTCTTCTCGGCTTAATACTTCTTGTCCTAATCGAATTTGCATATGTTGTTTTCCTAAATCCACTGAGCTTTTAAGCGCTTGATGAGCGTGCTGCTGATATTGTTTTTGAGCACATTAGTGGTCCCAGAAAAAATGGCGCTGGGCATGGCATCTCGAAGCATTCGCTCAATATCACCACTTAAAACTCCCTTAGCCCCATGTAGCTGGACGGCAGTTTGGCCGTTACTAATCGCGGACTGAGACACGGTTATTTTTGCCAAACTACTGGCGACACCAGACACATCGCCTTTATCTAGGGACCAGGCGGCCTTGTATAAAAGCAGCCGACTAGACTCGTAGTTTAGGTACATGTCGCATAATTGGTGTTGTACTGACTGATAGCTGGATAGGGGAGCATCAAATTGGTTTCGCTCACTGATGTAACGTGCTGTTTTTTGTAGTTGCCTTTTCATTTGCCCAAGATAAAGTGCAAACAAACACACTCGTTCCCATTCCATAGAGACCTGGAAAATAGGCGCGCCAGCGCCTAAACGCCCAATAAGAGCCGACTCTGGTAATAGGCAGTTGTCGAAATATATATCGCCCATCGCGGTTGTGCGTAAGCCTGATTTATTATGAGGTGTTTTTGAGATTGATACGCCACATTCATGGGAGTCTAAAATAAAAGTAGAATAATCAAAGTAATTATCTCTATCTTCAGTACGAAGGTGTACCACCACAAAGTCGGCCGCAGGTGCATTTGTGATGTATTCTTTGTGCCCATTTAAAACAAACCCTTGGGTAGATCTCTCGGCACGTGTTGTCATGGCGTAAATATCAGAGCCCGCTTGAGGTTCTGTAATTGCGTGGGTGCCAAGCCATGCTTCACTGGTGATTTTTGGTAACCACTGTGCTTGTTGCTGGTCGGACGCAAATGCGCGAATAGGATGGACACAGGCACATAAATGGGCGGAAAGCGCAAAAACTAATCCAGAGTCTTCACAATGCTCAGCTAATGATTCAATGCCAGCTGTCAGCTCAAGGGCATTGAGGTTGTCGCCTTTCATACTGATTGGTAGCAGCCAGTTGCCAATGCCTTGGTTGATCAATTGACGAAATAAAGGCTTGGAAAATGTACCGGCCAAATCGCGTTGCGTTAAATCGTCAAGATTTAACGTTTGAGCAATCATTTTTGCTTGGTCTGCGACACGCTGTTGTTTTTCGGTAAAGTTAAAGTTCATCGTTGGTTCCTTGATACTTTGCGAATATTAAGCAAAGTCGCTCATAATTACGTGATAGTTGACACCACCTGTGCCAAACCCGTTGACCGTTGCATGGCGCATTCCTTTGGGCGTCGAATAAGCTTGGTTTGAGTTCAGAGGGTCATAGCCAAGCTGAGAAAGTTGTAAGTCGCTGTGTAGATCACCTCGAATTAAATTTCTTGGTATTTGATTATGTTCAAAGCTCAGTAGCACTTTAATAATGCTTGCTAATCCGGCTACTGCGAATGTATGCCCAAATTGTGTTTTGAGCGCACCTAGCTTCAATTGGTTGTGTGTACGGGCGCCATAGATAGATGAAATGGCGTTGATTTCGACTGAATCCCCAACAGGCGTGCCTGTCCCATGTGTTTCTACGAATTCAATATGCGATGGTTTTATGAATGTTTGTGCAAAAGCATGGCGCATTGCCTGAATCTGGCCTTCAGTATTAGGCGCTATCATTGATTTACTGAGCGTACTGGAGCCAATCGCATTAAGTTCAGCTTTTATTGGCCAATCGTATTTCTGAGCCAGCGTGTTGGTGGTTAGCATGACCATTGCACAACCGTCACCGGGTGTGAAGCCATCAGCAGTTTGGCAAAAAGTTGCTATAACGTCACGTGAAAGCATTTGTTGGTTAGAGCATACACTGAGGTCATGTAAATTGACGGGCAGCTCGAGTGCGGCGACAATTGCAACGTCAATTCTGCCACTGGCGATGGCATTTTTGGCACAATCCAATGCGGCAATAGATCCAGCACAAGCGGCTTCAATCGCAAGGTGCTGGCAATCTTCTAATGCAAAGTGCGCGGCTACTTGTTTACTTAAGTTACTGGCTTGAAAGTCTTCACTTAATGCATCTTCATTAAATTGTGTTTGCCATTCACTGAGAGACGTAAGTGCTGAACTGTTTGGATTGTTGCCATTGAGTATCTCGTAGCATTGCGTACATAGTGCCTTTAATTTCGACGCCAGTAGTTTGCGACGTTCACTATATGGGCCTAAATTAGTCGCCGTGATAACCATGGACCGACTATGTTTTGGTATATCTAAAGATGGCCATTGCTTGAGCGTTTGGGCGAGCACGCCTTTAGGGGAAGGTTGCCCAAGTTGATCTAGGTGTGTCGTATTAAGCTTCGCTGCCGCATTGCAATAGTAGCTGTCATGTTGCGCCCCATTTTCATGATATAAGGAGCCTGACGCATATGTATCATGGATTAAAGATGATATACCGCCCGTTTTATCCGTGAGGCCTTGCCAATATTCAGTAACGCCAGAGCGGTTAGCCATCCAAATCTGATGGTCGCATAGCACAACCGCATGTGCCTCATTTACTGCGATTGGGCAAAAAGTACGACTGATAGTAAAGCTCGGTGCGGAGTGCCCCTCGTTTGTGTCGAAAAATAAAGCTCTGGTATGATTGTTTGGCTTTTTTAACCAATTATTAAGTACTAAAGCACTGCCGACGATACCGGTATCGGGCAATATATTTGCACGAAGGTCTAAATTAATATTATGTGTGTGAAGCGCGGGTTTTAGTTGTTCAGTCAGTGGCGCATTTGTGGTTGTGCACAGTACCACGCTCTGTGATGATTCAGTCTTTGCATGCTCAACAATGCGGTTTTTTTCACACATTAAGGCGTTGACTAGATATCCTCTCGCGTTGTCTATTGGTTTATTACAACGCTTCAAAAGCAGCACACTCGCACCAAGGCGCTGCGTATTGGAGTGGTTGGGTATGTCGTTAGCAATTGCAATTAGAACAGAGTCAGTTTGTTCAGTTCGTAAGCTATCGAACGCCAATGCCATAGCTTGTGCAAAGCTATTATTGGCCGCTTCTATGGCAAACGAACGGCCATTTAATCCGCAGCTCTGTGCTATACGGGTTGCCATTGTCGTTGCCATCTCACCGACTTTATCATGGCTGCTGTTTAGCTCAGTGGGTAGCAAATCAGCCAACTGTGATGCTGACTTATTACAGCTTAAATGCATTAGCTCCCTGAGCATCGCATTTGCAGTGAGCCGATAGTGATTCGCTAATTGTCTATCAGTGCCAGCGTGGGTGCATAGAATAACGTCTGTTCTATCGTTATTGATGTGCGCTTTATGGGTATCAATTAACGTACTACTGAGTTGTAATAGGGGTAGCTGCATACGATTGATTGCTGTGCGATAAATTGGCGGAATAGCAAATTTAGCGTATTGCTTTTTATCATTTAGCAAGGCCAAAGAACCATCTTTTGGTGAGCCAATAAGGTGCGCGCAATCAATCAGTGCAATTGCGGTGTTGTTGTTTAATGTCATGAGCACTCCACCTTCGCCAGTTGTGGGTAATCAATCTTTCCATTGGCGTTTTTAGGTAACTTACTGAGTGCTTTAAAGCGATGTGGGATCATGTACACAGGTAAATGTTCTGCACAGTATGCTTTTAGTTCAATGGTGCTGGGCTTATTTGCCATATTTGTTGGTGAGTACGTCGCAATGATTTTTGCTGACTCTATACAGTATCGCGTTGCGACTTCTGTGATTCTTTCATGCAGGCTCAATCGCGCTTCGATTTCGCCTAGTTCAATACGAAAGCCGGCAACTTTAATCATACGATCACGGCGGCCGAGAAAGTAATATTTACCAGCTGCAAATTGCACAATATCACCTGTTTTATGAAGGTGCTGCTGATGGTTTTTACTTTGTTGGCCTTCATTACAATAACCAGGGGTAACGCACGAACCCCTGACGACTAATTCGCCGATTGCACCTTCTAATTGCGGTATTTCTACGTTATCTTCACCGACTAACTGGACTTGGCTATCACCAAAGGGTGTACCAATGGGTATTGCCCCGTCGCTGATAATATCTTCATCTGTGATGGAGTATGCAAGGCAGACGTTTGTTTCAGTTGGCCCATAAAAGTTGAAAAACTGGCAGTGTTGAATGTTGTCATTTAACGTCCGTAAACAGGATTTTGGCATGACCTCACCAGCAAAAATAATATGGGTGAGTGATAGCACTTGAGCTTGTTGCCAAAGTGCAATTCTATTCATTAAATTCAGCAGGGAAGGGACGGTATACATCACGTTGATTTTTTGCTCTTTTAAGATATTTGCCAAAAGCAAAGGCTGCTTTACGACGTCTTCTGATGTGACGTATAAACTGCCGCCAACAGACAAGCTCATAAAGAGATCAAAGGTACTTAAATCAAAATTGAAACTGGCGATATTTAAAAAACGATGTGTACTTGATAACGATAACGATAACGATAACGATAATGATTGTTGACACCAGTTGATAAAATGTAACAAATTCTTGATTGATAATTTCACACCTTTCGGTCGGCCTGTTGAGCCAGATGTAAATAAAATTGCTGCTAGGTCATTGCTATCAAAGCTTACCTTTGGTTTCTTGTATGAAGTGTGAATATGCTTAAACCAATTAAAAGAGATTATGTTAGGTGCTGAGGCGCCTGTTTTGCTTATTTCAATGATGCGAATATTTGGATATTCACTTTGTAGGGCTATCGCTTGGGTTAGGTGTGTAGAGTCTACAATAAGCGTATCCACTTCTGCGTCGGCCAAAATGAGTGAGACTCGTGCCGTAGGCTGCTTTGCGTCAATTGGCACATAAGCAGATCGAGCTGTTAAAGAGGCTAAAATTGCCAATACATAGTGATTGTTCTTCTCAAGCCAAATAGCCGTTCGTTTGGTTGGTTGAAGCACAGTTGCCAAGGCGCCAACATAATTTGCGGCTTGTTGGTAACTACACATTGGTTCAGCCAATAAAAACGGCTGCTCTGGTTGGGATTGAGCCCAATGAAATAGCGCGGTATGCAGCGCATTTGACAACGTGTTATTCATCACGACTCCTTAGCTATTAAAACCGGGTAAACCCACTTCTTTTGCGGCTTTAATTAATATTTCTATTGCTTGATCTAAATCCTCTTTAGTATGTTGAGAGAGCACACTGATCCTGAGTCTTGCATCGCCTACGGCAACGCCAGGAAAGACAACGGTTTGGCAAAACATGCCCATTTGTCGAACATGATGGCCCAGCTCCATTGTGCGCTTTTCATCACCAATAACGATGGGAATGATGGCACTTTCTGAATCACCTGTATCAAATCCGCACTCACGAAGTGCGCTATGTAAGTAATTGACATTACTCCAAAGGTTTTCTAGCCTCTGGGGTTGTGTTTCCATGATATCGATGCACTGTATTAACCCAGCAGCCACATGGGCAGGAATGGTGGCTGCAAAGACGTACGAATTTGCATAAAAACGCAAATAATCAATAACCTCTTTATCGCCGCAGACGAATCCCCCCATACCGGCAAGCGTTTTACTCATGGTACCAAGTTCAAGGTCTACTTCATGTTTTAAGTTGAAATGTTCAGCTGTACCAGAACCAGTGGCACCTAATATCCCAGTTGAATGAGCATCATCAATGAGAATACGGGCTTGATATTTGCGCGCTAACCTGACCATTTCAGGGAGTTTGACGATGTTGCCGTGCATGCTAAATACGCCGTCAGCGACAATGAGCTTACCACCGTCATTATCACTACAGTTTTTAAGGACTTCTTCCAATGACGCCATGTCATTGTGTTTGTAAATTCGCTTTTTAGCACCAGACAATTTACAACCATCTTGAATACTCATATGGTTATACACGTCAGTGATAATGGTGTCTTTAGGGCCCATTAATGCTGAAATTGTGCCTAAATTAGCAGAGTAACCTGAAGGGAATACAATACAGGCTTCACGGCCTTTAAAGCGGGCTAAGCGCTCTTCTAACTCAAGGTGTAAGTGGTTCGTACCGCCAATTAAACGGCACCCCGTGTTAGTGGCTCCATACTGCTTTACAGCATCACTAATTGCGTTAACAACCCGAGGTTCATTGGCTAAGCCTAAGTAGTTGTTTGACGCAAACATTAAAAACTCACGCTCTTTATTTTGATATGCATCAAAAATAATGGCACGATTCTCACATTTTGAACTAAGTGGCATGCCGTACCAAAAGTCGCCCGTTTTTTCATGTGATGCATAAAAATCATTGAACTTTCTCACTTTACTGAACAGATCAGGATTCCCATCCGCCACGAAATCTCGCATGGTTTGAGAGGAGATTGAGGTATCAGCAGTAACAAGTTGGTTAGTATCTTTCAGCACAGGTTGTGCACCGATATTCATGCCCAGAGAGGCAAGTTTTTGTTGCCCTTTTTCTGTAATTGCAACGTCTTTACAACAATTAATAAGATCGGCAATGGTATTAAAGCTTGCTGTATTGAGTTTGTTCTCAAAAGCAAATAGCGGCTGCATTTCATCCACAATACTTGCCAATATAATGGAGTCTATACCTAGGCCTTCCTCCATAGCTTGATCGAGCAATAAGTCTGACTCTGAATAGCATGTTTGCTCTTTAACGATATCGAGTATGAGCGGCTGAATCTCAGCCGCTAAATGGGTGTTTAGTGTCATGTATAAATCCGTTTATTTAGTTGATTTCTTCAATGCCAATGATTTGTTCAAGGGAAGGCGCCTCAAACTCACCTGTAGGTTTAGTGGAAATTTTTTCCTTCAAAGCCTTTTGTTCGTTTGCTTCACGGATCAGCTTTTCTCTAAAGCGGATATAATGTGCGTTTACTTTATCTAGTGAGATTAGACGATTGGCCTTTGGACTTGATACTTTTGGATTTTGATATGAGATCACAGCCATATCTTTATCCTGTTGTACAAAACGTTCGATACGGCACATGTACCATGGGCGCACTGGTCGCCAAAACGAGATCGGCAGTGGTTTAATGAGTGGCAGTAGCAAATCACGTTTGGGTTCTTGGTAACAAACACAGACCCAGCAAGTATTGTCGTCTATGGGGGTCGGTATGAAAATAACATCAAACACATCACTTCTGATCAATACCAAGTTAGGCATTTGAACATCAATACCAAACTTCCAACCACGAGTCCAAGGCTTACGAGCGACGAGGGTTTCCTCTGCTGTACGTTCATCATCAGGGCGTAATACAAAATCACTGGTTATTAGCGTGCCATCTACTTTGCACTCAAAGTTGTCTACTTTACCGCCTTTAGGGTCCCAAATGTTGATTGCAGATCCTTTGTGAACAAAGGGAATATGATAAATTTCACACACACTTTCAACGTAGCGAGTGTAGTTGATTGGTGCATCCCAACCGTAAAAAGAATAGTATCCTTTGTATTCTTTGAACTGTTTAAACATAGGAACTTCTGGATACTCATTCTCTGGCAATTGATCACCATACCAAAACCAAATGAGTCCGAACTCTTCTTTTACTTTATAGGTTTTTACACACATTCCTTTAGGAACGTCACCGTTTTTTCCCAATACAGGCATGTGAACACAATCACCTTTTTGGTCAAATTGGAAGCCATGGTAAGGGCTGGCAATTACATCACCATGCTGCTGTCCGCGACTTAGCATAACGTCTTTATGTGGGCATTTATCATCCATGCAGACGAGCTTGCCTGTTGTATCGCGATATAATACGAGTAGCTTATTTAGACGTTTTAGCCCGATTGGTTTCTTTTTGACATCTTGGATTCTTGAAATTGCATACCATTGATTAGGGATCATAGTGCGGCCTCCTTATTGCTGTGATGTTCGACGACTTTGCTGAGTACTGCGACGGTCGCAAAATTGTCAGGGTGAATATCGATAACCGGTAATCGCAATGCAAATTCGCGATGTATAAACTCAACAACGTCAAAAATAGAGGCTGAATCTAAGATGTTTAGCTTGATTATTGGTGTGTCAGGAGCAACTTGTTCATCGTCATCGAGGTAGCTGGTGGCGATAAAGTGGCATAGCTTTGCTGACACAGTTTCAACTGAGGGGTTTAACATGTTGAGTCTAACTCCGTTGGGGTCGTTTTATTTGCTACTTGGTGTATTTTGTTCGCCAGCAAAGAGGGAGTATTACAGCTATAAAGTATGTCTGGAGCCAAATAAACGCCGGTTTGCTGTTCTAATCTAAATAGGACCTCCATGGCCAATACCGAGTCTAGTCCGACATTAGCGAGAGAGTCTTTAGGTGATATTTGTGCACTTGCAACACCAGTTAGTTCAGTAACTTGGAGAATTAACCAGTGTTCAATATTGAGGATATCTTTCAAGTTAAGCGTGTGCGAAGCGCTGGATTTTGGGTTAGAACTATGTCGTTTTTCTTGAAATTTAAAATGGAAATACGTATGCAACTCAGATTTCTCAAACGCCTGCTTAATTGCAATGCGTTGTAACTTACCTGATGAGGTGATCTTGATGGTTTTGCGGGGTAAAAACAGTATTTGGTTTGCTTTGACACCAAAACGATCAATTAATCGTGTGTTCAACGACGCAGTTAGTGCCTCAAAGTTGTCAATATTACGAGGCACCTCGATGGCCATCACCAATTGCTCATTCTGTTCATGCATGACCGAAAATGCAGCACTTCGGCAATTTTTTAACTCAGGAAAAGCCAGAGATGCCTCATACTCAAGATCTTGAGGATAGAAATTGGCACCTCTGAGA
This sequence comes from Pseudoalteromonas sp. MMG012, assembly GCF_018100875.1. Taxonomy (NCBI): domain Bacteria; kingdom Pseudomonadati; phylum Pseudomonadota; class Gammaproteobacteria; order Alteromonadales; family Pseudoalteromonadaceae; genus Pseudoalteromonas; species Pseudoalteromonas sp. MMG012. Next base: position 33,376 of record NZ_JAGJEF010000022.1, on the reverse strand, counting down.
ATAATGACTTCTTTTAAGCGGCCAGTGATGAATAATTCGTCATTATCATAAAAACCGAGATCTCCTGTACGATGAAATGTTTCGTCGTAGTTATCCAGTTGTAGGCCAAAGTTTGCGATGGTCCGAGCTTCATCTTGCCAATATCCAGGGCTTATGCTGCTGCCTTGTAGCCACACTTCCCCCACTTGCCCTTGTGCTACCTCAGAGTGTGAAATGGGGTCAACTACCTTAACATTAAGAGAGTGATGTACAGTGCCACTACTGACCAACCATTGACTGTGTTTCGCTTCAGCTGATGCTTGTTTTACTACACCGCGTTTAAGTAATGGTTCATCAACACACAGTTGTTTGTATTGGTGCCCATGAGGTTTCCCGCTTACCATGAGGGTTGCTTCAGCCATACCGTAACAGGGTAAAAAAGCATTGGCTTGTAGACCGCATTGCGCAAATTTATCAAAAAACTGAGTAATGGTATGCGAATTTATAGGCTCAGCACCACAAAATAGATTCTCAAGCGATGATAAATCAAGCTCGGCTAATCTAGCTGGACGAATATTTTTGAGTGCCAAATCGAATGCAAAATTAGGCGCGCCTGTTGTGGTCGCCTTAAAATCAGTGACTGCCTTCAACCAAGTAAATTGGCTACGTAAAAATAAATCAGTTGGCATTAGTAAGGTTGGGTATCCGGTATAAACACCTTGCATAACACCACCGACTAGCCCCATATCATGATGGGGAGGAAGCCATAACATCATTCGAGTTTTATCTTCTACGTGTCCAAAACTTTGGCGTATAAGTTCAGAATTTTCTAGGGTGTTTTGATTGGTAATGATGACACCTTTAGGCTTACCTGTGGTGCCAGAGCTATATTGCAATAGGGCAATATCGGCATTATCAGTTTTGAACTCATGTAACCCAGGCGCATGCGCATTGGTACAATCCTCGACCAATAACCAACGAACATGTTTATCAACAAGTTGTTCTTGCAGTAAGGGAAGGATCTCCCTATTAGTGATTATAATTGGGTTGCCTAAGTCACTAATCGCATAATGAGTCGTTCAATTTGTAGCTGATTTTTAGGTGGGAAAGAAGGGACTGCAATAACCTTCGCGGCCATACATCCGTAAAAAGCAGATACAAAATCAGCACCTTGTGGGAGCACAATGAGTGCTTGATCTTGTTCTGAGTTCACACATTTAGACAGCGAGAGCAATGTGTGAGCTATTTGGCTTATGGCCGTCGCAAGCGTTTTGTAATCATAGCTTACTGATTGCTCACCCTTCGCAGTTATAAACTGAAAAACTTCTTGGTCAGGCTTACTTAGTGCGTCCGATGCGAGTAAATCAATCAAGCTATTTGCTTCACATTGTAAAAGGTCTCTTTTTGGAAAAAGAGGGTTCGAAGTTCCCATGCTACATAATCCTTTTTGCTTTACTTGGTTACATAATTGAACACAAATGCTAAAGGAATGTGTAGATATGTTAAATATTAATCCGAATTAAACGGTATTTATTAACATTTAATTAACTATTGTGGGCGAGTATTTTCGTTTTTTGGTGATTTTTTAGCAACTTTGTTGATAGTGCTTTTCATTACCGTTCCTGTGATAGATGTATTTTTGTCGTCTTTTTGAACAGGTGGATTCAGGTGGGGTGATTTTATTTTAAGTTAAAACAATAATTTAAAATTTAATTTTAAATTGCTTTCGATTGCTTCCTGGGTAGGGGCGGGATTGTTGTGAATTTTGATGACGTGGATACTCTATTCTTAATTTTAATAAATTAAATAAGTCATGAAAATAATTTGTATTGGGTTTAGTTCCCATTATTGCTGCATAATGTGCAATATTTAATCACTATCATTTAGATCACGTTTTACTGTGTTGAGTGAACAGGATTTAACAGTAGTAAAAGTGTCCATGCGGACACTTTGAAACTGTCCGCGGACAATAAACATTACCCATAAAAATTAAAATTCCTTTATAATCAACAGCTTATTTTTTGGCATGATATTCGGATAGTAAAAGGAAAGTCAGATTATTTAAAGAGTACAAGATGTTGTTAACGAGTGCGTTTCTAATTTCTCCAGTAATTATGTTTATTGCTGTTGCTTTGGTCACCCTATGTGAAGCAATGAGTACTGTTGTAAGGAGAGGAAAATGATAAAAGACACCAGTGGACAAGATAAGCCCGTTCAAGTGAGCAAATCATCACATGTTAAAAAAGGCTTATTGGGCGTTGCATTACTTTTGGGGATTGCAGTATCTGCAAATGCAGTGATTAATACCAGTAATGCACAGTTATCGTTAGCGAAAAGTAGCTTAAACATTGCGAAAGTGACCGTGGGTAATTTTGTCAGAGATGTTGCGGCAACGGGGTTTGTGGTTGCTGCGAATGCGCCACAAGCATATAGTCCAGAGCAAGGCTTTGTGACACTCAAAGTGAAAGCTGGAGACTCAGTTAAACTCGGACAGACTCTGGCGTTAGTAGACAGTCCTGAATTGGAAAATATATTAAAACAACAACAATCAGAGTTACTCCGTTTACATGGAGAGCTGTCTCGTCGTGAATTAGAGGCCAGACGAGATACGCTAGCACTGAATAATGCATTAGATTTAGCAAAAGTTGAATTAACGGCGGCCCAACGCGAAAATAGACGTGCACAACTGTCTATTAAGCAAAGCCTTATTAGCCAAATTGATTTGGAACAAGCACAAGATGAGTTAGCAAGAGCTGAACTTACTTTTCACCATGCAGTTAAAGAAGCGGAGATCACAAAAGACACTTTGGCGTTTGAATTAGAGTCAGCAAAAAATACCGTAGCACAACAGCAGCTCGCGGTGGATGAGTTAATTCGTAAAGTTAATAACTTAGATGTGAAAGCAAGTGTTGCAGGTATTGTGGGCAACTTGTTAGTACAACCTAAATCAGCCGTATCAAAAAACCAAGCATTAATGACGTTAGTAGATTTAAGTGCCTTTGAGGCGCAGTTGCAAGTACCCGAAAGCTATGCAAATGAATTAGGCCTCGGTATGGATGTAGCGTTGAAAATTGGCGGTAAAGATGTGATGGGCAAATTGTCAGCTATTTCTCCTGAGGTTAACGATCGGGAGGTCACTACTCGCGTTCGCTTTTCTCAAGAACACATCAGCAATATTCGGCAGAATCAAAGGTTATCAGCAAGGATCATATTGGAAAATAAAGAAGACGTATTGATGATCCGTAGAGGCGCATTTTTAGATGCTGGAGGTCATGTTGCTTATAAAGTCGAAGGTGATACTGCAAAACGTATGTCAATTAACACCGGCGCGACGAGTATCCGCAGCGTAGAAGTACTCGATGGTTTGCGTTTAGGCGATGAAGTGATTGTGTCAAATTATGCCCAGTTTAAAAAAGCAAATACGGTGTTGCTACGAGAGTAACTCTATTTAGCAACCCTGTTTTAAATCAAATATTCAAATTGTAGAACAATAAAAATTATTAGGAACAAACATGTTAAATATGAATGGTATAAGCAAAGTGTATCAAACAGAAATGGTGCAAACTCATGCCTTGCGAGACTTTGATTTGCAAGTTAATGAAGGGGAATTTATTGCAGTAACGGGGCCTTCAGGTTCAGGTAAAACGACCTTTTTAAATATTGCCGGTGTACTGGAGCCGTTTACACAAGGCCAGTATTTACTTGATGGTGTAGATATTGGCAAGCTAAATGACAATCAACGTGCTGATATTAGGAACCAAAAAATAGGTTATATTTTTCAGGGGTTTAATTTAATACCAGACTTAAACTTGTATGAAAATGTTGAAGTGCCATTACGTTATAGAGGCATTAAAGCTGCTGAGAGAAAGCGTCGAATTGAATCGAGTTTAGAGCAAGTAGGTTTAGCGAGCAGAGCGAAACATTTACCGCAGCAGCTATCAGGCGGTCAGCAGCAAAGAGTAGCTATAGCTCGCGCATTAGCGGGTAAACCACGCTTTTTATTGGCAGATGAGCCAACCGGTAACCTAGACAGTTTAATGGCTCGGCAAGTAATGGAACTCCTAGAACAAATTAACCGCGATGGGGCGACCATCGTCATGGTAACACATGATCCGGAGCTTGCTCGTCGAGCGCCAAGGAATATTCAAGTTGTTGACGGTCAAATCGCGGATTTTTCTCTTTATCAGGGAAATCCAGCAGCAGTTGTTGGAGCGTAATTATGTTTTTTCATTATGTTGATTTAAGTTGGCGAAGTTTGAAGCGTACACCGATGGTGAGTTTACTGATGGTGATAGCCATTGCTGTGGGAATTGGCATCACGATGACGAGCCTCTCGGTTTACCACATGATGTCAGCAGATCCGATCCCGAGCAAAAGTACACAATTACATCACGTTCAATTACAAACGATGGATGACGGTCGCGATTGGTGGTCAGATGATAATATGCCTTATCAAGTTACTTATCCGGATGCGATAAATTTATTAAATGCAGACTTACCCTATCGTCGAACCGCAATGATTGCAGCAGGGTTTGCGGTACATGTGGATGATAGCGATATGAAACCGTTTCTAGAGCGAGCACGGGTCGCCAATGCAGATCTCTTTTCCATGTTTAATTTGGAATTTATTTACGGAAGTGCCTGGACGCGAAACGATGAAGACACGCAAGCATCGGTGGTGGTTATTTCACAAAGTTTGAATGACACACTGTTCCAAGGTGAAAATTCGGTTGGTAAAACAATTAACTTGGATGGTATGACGGTGCGTATTGTTGGTGTTATTAAGGATTGGCCAACCTACGTCAAGTATTATGACCTGAATAACGGGGCATTCCGTGACCCTGAGCACATATTTTTACCATTTAGCTTAATTGCACCAAATGAAATCATTACGTGGGGGAATAGTAATGGTTGGAAAGCGGAGAATGTCAGAGGCTTTCAAGATAAACTCAAATCAGAACAGTTTTGGGTACAGTTTTGGGTTGATTTACCTACAGACGAAGATGAGTTGGCATATGGGCAATTTTTAATGTCGTATATGGCCGAGCAGCAGAAACTAGGTCGGTTTGCCCGTAAAGAGTTGGATTTTGCATTACGTGACGTTAAGCAAATGATGGTGTATCGCGAAGTGGTTAATGAAGATAATAAAATATTGGTGATGCTGAGCTTTATGTTTTTAGCTGTTTGCCTTGCCAATATACTCGGACTGCTGCTGGCTAAGTTTTTACGACGCGCACCTGAAGTTGGTGTAAGGCGTGCACTTGGGGCAAGTAAGACACAGGTATTTATTCAGCATTTAGTGGAGGTAGGGTTACTTGGTGTAATAGGAGGAGTACTCGGTATTTTCATTGCACAAGCTGGCTTATGGGGAATGCGAAAAAGCAATGATGCGTACACGGTGATTGCAGATATGGATTTAACTATGTTGCTTTCAGCCCCAGCCATTGCTGTAAGTGTCTGTATTTTAGCTGGCCTTTACCCGGCATGGTTAGTATGTCGAACCACACCAGCCACTTACCTTAAAAGTCAATAAGGACCCATTATGTTTGAATTTAGACCCATTATTAACGCATTACTGCGTGCTAAGTCTGGTGCGATCTTATTACTAATGCAGATTGCCATTACCACCGCCATTGTTAGCAATGCCGCCTTTATTATTAACGACCGCATTGCGTACCTAGAGCAAGAAACTGGATTACCTGAACAAGATCTTTTTCAATTTAATATGATGATTTTTGGGAAAAACATTGATTTGGCAAAACAGATTGAAGTTGATGAAAGCTTGTTGCGCAGCATACCAGGCGTGATTGATGCAGTGTATATTAATGCAGTACCGCTGTCGGGCGGTGGTTCAGGGGGGAGCTATAATTTACTGCCCTCAAATGAAAAATCCCCGTCGATAAATGCCTCCTATTTTAGGGCTGATAGCCATGTGTTAAATACACTCGGGGTGGAACTGGTCGCTGGACGAGATTTAAATGAATCAGATGTAATGTTCACCTCTGATGTAAGTGAATTGCCTAAAGTGGCTTTAGTAACTCAAGCAATGCATGACGAAATGTTTCCACAAGGCAACGGTCTTGGTAAAACCATTTATCGTCGAGATAATGCGATAAAAATTGTGGGTATTATTAAACTTTTAAAAGGGCCGTGGTTGCAAGATGAAAGAAGAGACCGTTCACTTATTTTTCCACAAGTTCGACCAAGCAGTTTTCAAAAGTTTTTGATTAGAACAGAGCCCAATGAAAGAGCCGCAGTGATGCATCGAATCGAAGATGTTTTGCTTGCGGAGTATCCTGATAGAGTCATTGACGTGATCAAAGGCTTAGATCAATTAAAGGCGGAATATGTGGCTGAGGATACTCTGATGGTTCGCATGTTAATGGTGCTTATAACGGTGTTAGTTTTGATAACAGCGTTAGGGATCTTTGGTTTAACCCTATTTAATATCAATAAACGATTAAAGCAGATAGGGACTCGACGCGCACTTGGCGCAAGAAAATCTGCAATAATACGGTATTTTTTAGTAGAAAACACATTAATATGCTCTGTGGGGGTTGTATTGGGGAGCGCGGGTGCGCTGTGGATGGGGGCGAAGTTAATGGCGTTATTTTCATTACCCTCATTATCAGTGTCTTACGTTATTGTAACGGGCGCATTCGTTATTTTGATGAGTTTGTTTGCTGTCATTGGGCCAGCCAAACGCGCAGCAGATATATCCCCTAGCATTGCCACGAGAAGTATATAATTATTCTTTATTTATTAGTTGTTTAGCATAATTAACCAACATGTTACACTGCATCAGCGGTGTAACATAAAAGAAGAAAAAGATGGATAAAATACTGATTGTGGATGATAACCAAGCGGTGCTTGATGCATTATCTTTATTACTTGAAATTCACGGATATGATGTTGTGACAGCCGTATCGCCTTTTGATGCAGAGCAAATAATTCGATACCAAAAAGTATCGCTTGTAATGCAAGATATGAATTTTACCGCGGATACGACATCTGGTGAAGAGGGCATTGCACTGTTTAATGTGCTAAGACGTTTAAACCCAACATTACCTATTATTTTGATGACGGCTTGGACCGAGTTGGAAACGGCCATAGAGCTGGTCAAATTAGGCGCAGCTGATTACATTGCGAAACCTTGGGATGACACCAAGCTGCTGACCAGTATTACTAACCTAATCGCCTTAGGTAAAGCCAATGCACAGAATCAGACCCATGAACGACAGAAAAACGAACGCAGGCTGCCTAGAGCGCAGGCAAATCTTGTGGGCTTGGTTTATGCGAGTACAGCAATGGAGCGAGTGGTTGATATGTCGTTACAGTTGGCAAAATCTGATGTGTCGGTATTGATCACTGGACCAAACGGCAGTGGTAAAGAGCGTATTGCGGAAATTATTCAAGCCAACTCAACCGTGGCAAACAAGCCATTTATTAAAGTCAATGCGGGGGCACTACCGCAAGAGCTGATAGAAGCCGAGTTATTTGGTGCAGAAGCAGGTGCGTATACAGGCGCAAACAAAAAGCGCATAGGTCGATTTGAAGCGGCAGATGGTGGCACACTCTTTCTAGATGAAATAGGGAACTTACCTTTATCAGGGCAAATAAAATTATTGCGGGTGTTACAAACGGGTGAGTTTGAACGATTGGGATCAACTGTCACTCAAAAGGTGTCTGTGCGGGTTGTCTCTGCTACCAATGCAAATTTGCACAATGATATTCAAGCTGGGCGATTTCGAGAAGATTTATATTACCGCTTAAATGTGATTGAACTTAATCTTCCACCATTAAACGCCCGTCAAGACGATGTTATTCCGCTTATTCGTCATTTTCTGCCAAGGAGAGAGATAAGTTATCATGCCGAACAAGCACTTATTGCACATAACTGGCCAGGTAATGTGAGGGAGCTTGAGAATGCCTGTAAGCGCGTAAGTGTATTAAAGCCACAGGGCATACTTGAAATCGAAGACTTTGGATTATCAGAGTCTTTGAATATAGAGTCAAACCAAGCACCAACACCAAAGCTTGAGCCGAGTAAGCAAGAGATTGAAGCTGCAATGCATTCACATCAAGGGGTGATCGCCAAAGTTGCTCGCCAGTTTGGATTAACACGTCAGGCGCTATATCGTCGTTTACAAAAATTTGAGATTGACTATTGATGCACACATTAAGTAGCTGGACCCCACGGTCATTGAAAGGCCGGTTTATTGCTGCATCTAGCGCGGTGGTTTTATGCGTTTGTATGCCAATTTTGACCTGGCAATTTAGTAACTGGCAATGGATCGTGGCAGCGACTATTGGCATATTACTACTGACTAATGTGTTGTGCCGATGTTTTTTGTCGGCACTACTTGAGCCAATTAAAGCCCTTGAAGTGGGGTTGCTGAATTTTAAAGATGGTGAGTTTTCTCACTCATTGGCTTACGCTGAGCATGATGAATTAGGGCGGTTGTGTACGTTATATAATGAAACAGCTCTGCAATTGCGACAGGAAAAACAATGGATCTATCAGCGAGAATTAATGCTAGATAAAGTATTACAAAGTTCTCCGCAGGCACTGCTTTTAGTCGACAGCAATGACACGGTTGTATTTAGTAATTATAGTGCAAGGGCATTGTGTAAAAGCAGTGCAGCATTGGAAGGTATGAAAATTGATGTGTTAATGCAAGAGACTTCTGGTGAATTTTTTGAGGTATTACAGGCTGGACGTGAAGGGCTCTTTAGCATTCAAGTTGATAAAGATGAAACACAAACTTGGCACTTGGCAACTGGGCAATTTTTACTTAATAATCAAAATCATAAACTGTACCTGTTTAAGCAATTAACCCGAGAGTTAAGTCGTCAAGAAGTCGCTGTATGGAAGAAAGTGATACGTATTATTAGCCATGAGCTGAATAACTCATTGGGACCAATGTCATCTATGTTACACAGTGCAAAACTGCTAACTGAACACGTTGATGACAAGCGGCTTGAGCGGGTATTTTCTACTATTGAAGAACGTATTCATCACTTAACTGAATTCGTGCAGGGTTATGGTAAGTTTGCTAAATTACCACCGCCAAAATATAGTCAAATAAATTGGGCTTCTTTATTAGCAGGTCTTCATCAGCAATGGCAATTTAATGGACCAAACATTTTACCTACACAGCCGTTTTTGGCTGATCAAGTACAATTAGAACAGTTGCTGATTAATTTAATCAAAAATGCTCATGAATCAGGCTCTAAACCTGAACAAGTCACAATGCATATTACTCAAAGTATGCAAGGTGTTACTCTCTGTGTTCAAGATCAAGGCAAAGGAATGAGTGAGACTGTTATGGCAAACGCGTTGATCCCGTTTTACTCAACGAAGTCGACTGGAAGTGGCTTAGGGCTGGCACTATGCCGTGAAATTGTAGAGGCACATCATGGTCAACTTAGTTTGCATAATCATGAAGAAGGTGGTTTGAAAGTAAAAATATTTATACCACATGAGTGAGCTAAGTGATACGCCGTACCACCGAGCTTTATCAACATACTACCTCGGTGGGTCTATTTGTCCATTGACAGAACTGTTTACTCTAAACCACCCTGCAATTGAATATCGTGGACGTGTGGCTGGAAGCACCTCATGTGGATATTCATCACTTAAAAAAGTGACTAATGTACCAAACTGTGGCGTGATTTTTTGCTGTAGAATACTGTGATCGTGGGCGTCAAAAATAGCCAGTTCACCACCGTAATCGGCTTGCCAGTTTTGATTTAAATATAACACAGTAGAGAGTACGCGATTGGTATTGCCTTGAAAGGCATCGAGGTGTTTTTTATAAAAAGCACCGGGTTCATAATGAGCAAAATGACATTCATAGCTGAATAACCCCATAAAAAGCCGGCGATTCAGATGGTTTTTCAGTTCGTCCATATACGTTAAAAACGTATTTTCTAACGCATGACCGCTGTCAAGCCAATGAATTTTATCGCTGCGTATTTCGGTGTTTTGAGTGTGTTCCGTTTGTCGGCCAATGCCCGCGGCCGAAAAATCACGGCCTGAGAATAATGACAACCGTTGTACTAATGCTTGTAAGGCAGGTTCGGTTTTATCTATGGTTTGAACACTTAAACCCGTGACTCGTAAATCTTGGGCGATACGATCAAATAGTTCGTCAGTTGTATGCAAGAAGACCTCGGCTTGGGCTGTGCTGAATAATATTCAGGGGTTTTACCATATTGCGACTACGTACGCGACTTGAAAGTGTCAAAATAAGCAAAAATGAAGGTATTTACTGATCTAAGTCTGCCATTATATGTTGTGCCGCATTTTCAATGAGGTCAAGCACAACTTCAAAGCCATCACCTTCACCATAGTATGGATCTGGGATTTCATCGTAGCGCGAATCACCATAACTTAGAAAAAGCTTTAATTTATGTTGATATTGTGCGGGACATATAGCGGATAGATCACTGAGGTTTGCTTTGTCCGCGGCCAATATCAAGTCAAAGTCAGCAAAGTCTTTTGAATTAATTTGGCGTGCACGCATATTACCAAAGTCATATCCTCTTCGCTCACCCGCAGCGCGACTTCTTTTATCGGGTGGGTTGCCTTGATGGTAGGCAATGGTACCTGCTGAGTCGACAATAATATTAAGCTTGGTATTAAGTGCCAATTTCCGTAATACCGCTTCACCGGTAGGGGAGCGACAAATATTGCCCATACAAACGATGAGTACTTTAAAGGGGGTATGTTGCGTCATTTTATTATTTAATGGTGTATATATAGATAGAGTAAAAGTACACGAAATCGTCATTGAGTTATAGGTTTTTACATGATTATTCACGGACTGTTGAGTGGCTTTTTTGTGATACCAGAATCACAAAAGGATTAATCGGGCTAGGAGAAATAGCTTGGTATATAGGACTCGAATGGTGTCTTATCCGTGTTTAATTTGAATTGTGTATTTTCCTTGGTAAAGGAACCAATATCGGTAAATTTAAAGGGGGTCATGCGCCGATAATAGTGACAGTATTAAAATATCCAGTGTAGAAATGGCGACATAATAGGCCGTAGTTCGTCAACTTGATGCTTATAACAATCGAGGTATTAAAGTATTTTCGGCACCTATCATGATGATGTTGAGATTCATGAATTTCCAGGAGGATGACGCTTTGAAGGGAAAAGTAAGTTGATTGAACATTGCGGGCCTAAGTTTACGCGTTTAAAACGTGTACATACTGTTTCGTTAACTCGCATTGTGAATAATATACTGGCTGACCATGAACTCGCGCAATTATGTAATGAAGACTCTGATGTAGTTGACCATAGTATCCATGTTATTGCCAGTTATAAGCAGTTGATTTTTTTATTAAGTATTTAATTTTATGTGGAAATAAGCGTGAGTGTGATGTCGTGGGACTTTATTAACCCAGTGTTTTGAAGCAGTGTAATTATTAGCAATGACTTTAAGGGCTCTATTTTTTAAATAGGCTTATTTACTGCTCTAGTTATTTAACTTAAATGCGGTGAATTATCTATTTTAAATAAAAGCTAAACATATCTTAAACATCACGTTAACAATGGCGATGTATTATTATCGGGATTTTATAACACCATAAGGAAATCCCATGAATAAATTAGCTTTACTACTTGGTTTATCAACATTAAGCCTATCAATGACAGCAAGTGCAGCACACTGGTGTGAAGCATATATAGATGCAGTTGTACCAAGCGCATCAGGCATTACCGTAGTTGCAACAAGTAGTTATAATGGTAGATCGTTAGATATACTGACAAAAGATTATGATGATGGTAATTTTGGCGCTATGTATATGCGCTTATTAGATGCTAAAAAGGGTCGATATGTTGTACGGGTATATCCTGTAGAAGCGAAAGGCGAAGAAGATGGCGTATCTTGTACTGATGGTACACAAGACTATCTGAGAACAGTTGTTCGTCCGTTTTAGTTATAACTAGTTGAATAGAACCAAAATTGTTCATTTTAGATAATACAGTTTTGGTTCTTATGCTTGTTCGGATTTAATTTCTTACACTTTTTAATTATAATTTTTAACCTTATAAGTTTAGTGTTGGGTTTTAATTGATATCGCTATTAATGGCTTTATCACTAGTGAATTACAGTGACGACGTTATCATGTCATCGTTATTAAAATAATGAACATGATGATAAATCATGATTTTTATAAAAGTAAAGCCCACAGAGTATACTCGTGTAGGCTTTGCGATATTTATTGCTGTAAAGATTTACCAGCGTATCTGAGTTTTGAATTTATAATGACTCGTGCGGCCCAAATACTTCATATAGTATTCGCTCAGGAGCCACATTGAGTGCGAGCAATTGTTGTTTCATCGCAGCCATAAACGGTGTGGGTCCGCATAGGTAAAATTCACCAGATTCTGTGGGGAGTGACAGCTGCGCTAAATTTATTCGCCCTTGATGATGACCTTCGCCTTGTTCGTACCAAATATCGGCATTTATTTCTATGCGGTCGGTTGTTAATGTGTCGACACGTTTTGCAAAGCTATGTTCTGCTTGATTAATACAGGCGTGAACAAAGTGTGTTTGCGGTGGTTGTGTTAAAGTGGCTATTGATTCAAGCATTGCCATCATTGGCGTAATGCCAACACCTGCACTGATCAGTACTTTGGGCGACATATTACTCTGAAGCATAAAATCTCCAGCTGGTGGGCTGAGCTCGACTTCATCGCCTGCTTTTAAGCTATGCATGTGGTTAGACACTAACCCTTGTTGCTTCACGCTGATCCGGTATCCATTAGGTTGCTTTTCACCTGATAAAGAGTACTGGCGTATTTGTACATTTTGGCATTCTACTGGTTTAACATGTACCCCAATGTACTGTCCAGGTTGAAAGTCGACAACGGCTTTGCTATCTGCACTGCGTAAGTAAAAACTTTTAACTTTGGCAGACTCTTGCACAATGCTATCAACAATAAATGTTCGAGTATTGCGCCATCCGCCGAGTTTTTCCTCGGTGGTTTTATAAATTCCTTCTTCTTGTGTGATAAACACATCTGCCAACAAAGCGTAGGCTTCACGCCAAGCTTGTTCTATATCTGGGGTAAATTCATTAGGCGCGAGCTCTTTGAGTGTTTCAATAAGATGCAGCCCAACAATGTCATAATGATGCGGCAAAATATTTAAACTCGCATGTTTATGATTAATACGTTCAACGGCTGCTGCTAGTACCGGCAAGTTATCAATATGAGTTGCATACGCTGCGAGGGCGTTAAATAGCGCAAAATGTTGTTTACCACTTTGCTGGTTGCTCATGTTAAAGATATCTTTTAGCTCAGGGTTATGTGTAAACATCCGATCGTAAAAATGGGCGGTTACAGCGGTACCTGCTTGAGAGAGCAGAGGGATAGTACTTTTAACAAGTGCAATTGTGTTGCTTGATAGCATTAAATTCTCCAATGAATAAATTAACCACGACGTCCGTCTACACGTTTGTGTGTTAAGACTTTAAAATAAGAAATACTGAATACTGCAAATGCAGCGCTCCATAATATTGCGCTGGCGATCCACGCTGGGTGTGGGCCTATGAGTTGAGGTAAGAAAGCACGGATCACCGCGCCTAGGGCCAATAACGCAAAAGCGATGGACATAAATTTATTTGGCGTCAAAGCCCGTCCGGTATGGCCAAGTGACACGCGTGCAATCATCGCTAAAATAGTTAACCCGATTCCGCCTAATGTTATGAGGTGCAGCGCATCAGTGAATATGATTGTTGGTGTAAAAAAACTAACCCCACACAGCAGCAGTCCACATGCGGAAAATAAATAACCCAGTTGTAATGACCATAAAAGAGGAACGTGGACGATGCCTTTGTGAAACCATAAAGCACTTCGCGTCAAATGTAATACAGAAGCTAAAACAATAAGGTAGCCAGGATTTATTGGTACGCTAAAGAGTTGGTTTACGGCAAATCCGCCGATCCCAAAAGTACTAATAATGAGTAGTAGTTTGTCAAGTAGAGGTGTACGTATTTGCTGCTCAAGTTTAAGTCCACGAGCAGTAAAAAATGGGATCACGCGCCCACCGACGACGCCAATCAGTAACATAAACCCCAACACGGCAAGTTGACTAAACGTACGCGCAATCATGAATTCACCTTGCACGCTGACAATCAGAAATAAAATATTAAATGTACACAAACCGCTTAATATTGCGATGAATGCGTAGTTATTCTTCGATTTTGCGCTGATCAGCATATGGCTTAGATATACAATTGAGTATAACCAAAAGGCCAATTGACCTAGGATCACCACAGGCAACAAATGCGGTGAAACAAAAAAAGTGATACGAGTTATACACCATATGAGTAGTAATGTTATGAGTCGAGGCCCAGACATACTGGGCACATTGGTCCATGTTTGTGCTGCAGTAAGTAAGAAACTCACGGCAATGGCACCAGCAAATGCAAAGATCATTTCATGGGCGTGCCAAAGACTGGCGGGGAGGCTGGTTTGCCACTGTAATTTCCCAGTCAGTAACAACGCCCAGAGTATAATGGCCAGTGCACCCCAGATACTGGCGAGTAAGAAGAAAGCCCTGAATGGCATCATGAATAACGGCCATTGGGACACTTGATACCATTTGTATTGTTCTAGTACAGGCTCTGCTAGGTTGATTGGCCTCATTAACGTACCTCCATGCCGAGCTGATATTGGCACACACAGCGCAATACATAGCTAATTTTAAATAAGCCGGCTAATACAATATTGCTTATGTGGCTGGCAATTTGTGTTGTTAATGTAAAGTGCTCAGCAAGCGGGTAGCTCACGACAATACTTGCGATAAAGCAAAGTCCAAAGGTCAGCAATGCAGCATTGGAATAGTCTAAATGTTGTTGTGATATGAGCATGCGGTTCACCTGAGTTTATCTATGTTGTTTTAGTTATTGCACGCGCCGTGCCAATAAAAAACATTTTATAATTCAGCGTGTTAATGTTTTTTCGTTTGTAAGTAGAGTCGAATTGACTTATATTATATAAGTCTTTAAATAACGAATAGGTCATATTGACATGGACCAAAGAAGCCTTTCACAATTACTCACGCTTAGCTCTTTGTTAACAAAGGCATTACCTAAAAAAACCGAGCAAAACTTAAATCAATTTTATAGTGCTGTAGTGCAAGCAATTAAAACGTGTGTGAGCGCTGATGCCGTTGCTTTACTATTGCATCAACAAGGTGCGTTAGTTCCTGCCGCAATAGATGGTTTGACGCGAGATACGTTTGGTCGACGCTTCAATATTGAAGATCACCCTCGACTGTTGGCAATATCCAGTAGCACAACCCCTATTATTTTTAATGAGCATAGTGAATTACCAGATCCATACGATGGTTTGTTGTTAGCGCAAGAAGGTGATATTCCAGTGCATGCCTGTATGGGGATCCCGTTGTATCACCAACATACACTACAAGGTGTTTTGACATTAGATAGCCTGACTCCAGGCATGTTTAAGCAATACCCCATGCCTTTTTTGCAGCATATTAACGATATTTTGGCGGAGCATTTGAATGTCGCTTTGTATCACGAGCAGTTATTACGCAAAGCCCAACATGGCGATGCGTTAGTGTCTGAATTAAACCAAGCAGCACACGATATGGTTGGTAATAGCACGCTGATGCAATCGTTGAAAAGTGATATTGAATTGGTGGCAAGTTCAGATTTTACGGTGTTGGTATTGGGCGAGACCGGTACAGGTAAAGAGCTGGTTGCGAGAAATATTCATGGTTCGTCACGTCGCTCAAACCAAGTTTTTGTACAAGTAAATTGTGCCTCACTACCAGAAAGTCTTGCTGAAAGTGAGTTTTTCGGACACCGCAAAGGCGCTTTTACAGGCGCAGACAAACACCGAGATGGTAAATTTTTATTGGCAGATGGCGGGACTTTATTTTTAGATGAAATAGGGGAGCTCCCTTTGAACATTCAAAGCAAGCTATTACGCGTGTTGCAAAGTGGTGAAATTCAACCCGTGGGTGCCGATAACACGCAACATGTTGATGTTCGCATTGTCGCTGCGACCAATCGGGATCTTAAAGCTGAAGTTCAAGCTGGGCGCTTTCGGGCTGACTTGTACCATAGGTTAAGTGTATACCCTTTGCAGGTGCCGCCGCTTCGAGCCAGACAAGATGATATTCCGTTATTGGCTGGTTTTTTTATAGAGCAGGTTCGAAAGAAACTAGGTATTGGTCAATTGACCTTAAGTCGCACATTAAGCCAGTCGTTAAGTGAGTATGATTGGCCCGGTAATATTCGCGAGCTTGAACATGTAATAAGCCGCAGCGCACTCAAAGCGAAGCAGGCGCAATGGCAACAAGATATTGTACGAATTGAGTTGATACATAGTGAGTTGAGCCAAAGTGAGCAGCAGGATAAACCCGTAAAAACCGCTGTTGCTGAGTTTGATTCGGCCCTGCCTTTTAAAGAGGCGGTCGATAATTTTCAAAAATCACACATTATTGCTGCACTCAAAGCGCATAAGCTTAATTGGGCTGCAACAGCTCGTGCGCTTCAGATGGACAGAGCCAATCTCGTTCGGTTAGCGAAACGGCTTGGGATAAAAATGACAAAGAATTTATAACTTATTGAATAACGATGATTAAAAACATTGATTATTGATATAAATACCGATGGTAAATATTACGAAAAAGGTATTAGTATTGCAACTCGAATTAGCAATGAAAATAAGTCTCAATAATGTTATAAGTTGTTTATTTTAAAAGAGTATATTAAAAAATTATTAGTTTTAAATTATCTTGATTCGTACATATTTTGGACTAGGGTTAGAGGGCAAGTAACTTTTAACTTAGGGGGCCCTATGCAGGGTAACAAAAAAGTCCTTTTAGTATTGAATCAAATGTTGACGTTTGAACTTACTTCAATCAATCAATATTTTCTTCATGCACGTATGTATAAAAACTGGGGTCTCGAAGAACTGAACGAAAAAGCCTATAAAAAATCAATAAAAGATATGAAACAGGCTGATGAACTGATTGAGCGGATCTTGTTTTTAGAAGGGCTGCCTAATTTACAACATTTAGAAAAGCTACGCATTGGCGAACACACTGAAGAAATGCTGGCGTGTGATATGGCTTTTGAGTTAGAGCAGGTACCCGCCCTCAAAGATGCCATTGCTTTATGCGAAGCCGAACAAGACTTTGTGAGTCGAGATATTTTGGAAGACTTACTAGAGTACGAAGAAGAGTACGTTGATTGGTTAGAAACACAGCAGTTCTTGATCAAAAATACTGGTATTGAAAACTATTTACAGTCGCAAATTGAGGAGTAACGTATGCAAGGCAGTAAAAAAATTATTGATTTATTAAATAAGCAGCTGACCTTAGAGTTAACCTCAATGGATCAGTATTTAGCCCATTCAAAAATTTATGAAGATTGGGGGCTTGAAAAGCTAGGGCAAAAGTTGGCACACGAGTTTGACGAAGAGTTGGACCATGCCAAAGCGATAATTGAGCGCATTTTGTTTTTAGAGGGCAAACCAGACACCGCATCACGTGAGGCAATTCATGTTGGTGATAACGTGAAACAAATGCTAGAAAATGATCTCGCGGCTGAAATGACCGTGGCGGCAAGCTTAGTGAACATTATTACTGAGTGTGAAAAAGAGAAGGATTACGTAACTCGGGAAATATTAGAGACCCTGTTAGATGATACTGAAACTGACCATATCTATTGGTTAGAGCAGCACCTAGGGCTGATTAAGCTGATTGGTTTACCGAATTACATTCAAAGTCAAATGGAGGGTGGCCCCGCCGCTTAGAGGCTACGTTTAAGGCTGCATTTGCAGCCTTCTTTTTTGTGCTGATGTGTATCAAAATTGACGCTAGTTAACTACAGCACTGCAATACATAAAACTTAAATGTACCGTGTTTAAATAAACTAAAGTGGTTTTTTATGTGCATTGCGCGTATTTGGCGGCGGGCTTGATGTGATTTAATAAATAGGCACTGTTTGATTTAACTGCCAAATTTTTGCACGGTTCGCTGTAGATTCAGCACCGCGTTTTTATTATCGTCATGTGAATTCCCAAGTGGTACGCGTTTTCCATATAAATCAACGTATGTACTCCTTGATGAAATACGCTCGTATCTTTGGCAATAAGGATCTTTAGTTGCTTTTTTGCAGACATCTTCATAGGCCATAAATGAGCGGTAGCCGTTTATGTCGCCGTTTCTTTCTTTAGTGGAACCAATGTAAGCTCTATGGCCAAGCGGGCCGGGCTTTTTATTGTGCTTAGAGTGCTGCGCGCCAATTAAGTGGAACAATTCATGGGCTGCGGGGTAAACTTTGTAGTTACTTAAGTATCCAGCGACGCCATTGGCAACATGTTTAAAAGTTGTGTCATGTGGGTTGGTTGGAATATGCGCTAAGCCACTGACTTGGTTATATGGGTCATACACATTATGTATAAAGAGCACTATATCGGCTTTCCATGCTTTTTTTAGAGCACGTAGTGCTTGACTGGTGTCCATTTTATTCAAAAGTGTGTAGAAGTTACTTGAGCAATAATTTGCTGGGCATATATCTGCTGGTGGGGTTGTGTATGAAAAAACAGTACCTAAGCCATTTTTACTGGGTTGGTTTGCCACATAAAATCGCCATTGTCGCCCAGAGATACCGTCGTACATCTCTTCTTTATTTAAAATATCATTCACTTTATCAAATAAAGGAGTAAAAAAAGAACTTCTGAGCTTATAAAGAGGTTGCCGTTTCAGTAAATCAGGGTGAATTAAAAACAGCACACTGATCCCGTTGGTGTGATTAACAGGGGATGAAAATGAGTGAGGGTATTTTGGCTCAGGCCAACTGGTGGCGTGTGTGGCATTGTGTTGGTGATAAACGGCTTCATCCTTTATTTGCTGTTCATGGTTAATAAGATCTTCAGGGACTGATTTTCCGTCGATTATATTATCGTTAAATGGATGAGGGACCGAGTGAGAAAGAGAGACTTCGCCGGAAGGAGGCAACGACACATTTATGAAATCTTCATTGCCGTCTAATATAACCTCAATGGTGTCATGCAGATAAATATTTAACTGATTAAAACGCCGATTAGACACTTTGTAAGTCATGGATGTGAGCTTAGGGGTTAGGGTTTTATCAATTATGTAAGACAAAGAACTTAAATAAACTTCTTTTATTTCGATGTTGTCTTCGGGGGAGATGGCTATTTCTATGTTTAACCTTGAGCTTATTTTACTATCGTCCAAATGATTATAATGACGATAGTCTTCGTCAAACTCACGAGGGTCATAACTGCTGATATTACCTTCATACATGAGATTGTCATTTGCTTGTTGGATTAGAATTTGCAGCATATCGAGATTGATATTCGTATGCATGTTTTTCGTGGCTCCTTGACCATAAAATGACGCTAGGGTAACGAATAGGTATAAAACCTGAATATACATGGGTACTTTCATAGGATCTCCTTTCATATTGAGTACATATTGTTAAATAAAAGCACTAAAATGATATGTTTGCATTTCCAATAATGTCAATTTAAATGAGGGTTTTAAGTTTAATAACGAGTTAACGTAAAACGATGAAAATATAAATTAAGATATAAACAGTGGCTTGATAACTGTAAATTATTCGTAGTAAATAATTTAAGAGCCTGAATTGCACACGGAGCGAGAAGTACAGATTACGCTTAATATAGAAATACGACTATAAAGTGTTTTGGATAAAAGCGCATTCATTGCAACGTCTTCATTACAAAAAATCATTATAAGGCATTGATTAAAATGCATTTATAGCAAGCTACTCATCAAATGCTTTGTATCTAAAATGATGCTTTACGCATAGATAATAAAGGCCGAACAAGTGCTAAATAAAGACCTATTACTATGTTTTACCGGACTTTTAAGAAGTGTTATTAAACCACTAAAAGTAAACGCTTAAGCGCGGGTAACAGATAACTCATCCCGAATGATAATTACACCCTAAATCTTGCGATGGTGGGCATTTTGCTGATTTTACACACTTTACGCAGGGGTAGCCCTACCGCCAATCTGAGGCGTGTGTTCTTTTTCCAAAAGCACTGTTGGGTGAATTAAGTGTTTGAGCGCTTTTTATGCAATTTTAGTCACTTGTTTATTGCCTTTGTTGTGTTACTTATCAGGAGCTTAAATTATGTCTGTTTTTGTATCGAGTGTATTGAACTCAATCAACTCTCTGTCGGGTCATGTTAGTGACCTTGTTGATCAAATAGCTAACTACCAATCAATTTCTCAGTTTTAACTTTGTTGCTGATATTTGGGCATATCTAGCCCATTCATTTTATTTATTGCCTTCACTTTAATCATTGTTTCAGTATGCTGACTATTGAATCGACGACTTTTTAGCTTATCACCCATTAATTGTTTAAAACGATACAGCGCTGTCTCAGCAAGTGAACGTAGATGGTACCCTGAGTTCACTTTCCACTGCGTTAACCTTATTTGGTGCATCATAAATACGGCATTGTTTCTGGGGTGATCTTCTTCCCAATATTGGGCATTATCTCTGGGTGGCACCCGCATAATCGCGCTTTTTGCTGCGACCTCCTCATAGCAACTGCGTGTGTCATATGCTCCATCACCTGTAACTCTGTCTATATTCCTGCGCAGTGGCCTGATTAAATCACTAAGGGCTTCACCATCTGACACATTTACCATCGATAGCTCAGCACCCACAATATCGTGACTTGTCGCATCAATAGCTAAGTGCAATTTTCGCCAAGTTCGACGCTTAGTCGTTCGATGTTTTCTCGTATGCCATTCACCATTTCCGTACACTTTAAGGCCCGTGCTATCGACTACGATATCTATGAAGCCTTTGCCTGCGCTCTTTCTATATTGCACATCAAGTGTTTTACTGCGTTTGCATAAAAAGCTATAACCGGTTGATTTAAAATAAGTATCCATCATAGTCAGCAAGGAATTTACAAACCCTTCTAAAGCCCTGAGTGGTAAATGGAATACGGACCTTAAGGTTAAACAGGTTTCAATTGCTAAATCTGAATAGTGATTTGAACGACCACGGCCACCGTGTTTTTCGGTATTTTGCCACTTTGAGACGGCGCTATCACTGAACCAGATATTGATGTTACCGCGTTGCACTAAAGCACGATTGTATTGTGACCAATTCCTAATTTTTTTCTTCATCTCAAAATATGGGTTAAGGCATTTGATGATCTGATCGTACCAAACCAAAGAAGTTCAATGATTTAGGAAACAACGCCCATGTCAGTGGAATAACCGTTATTAATTCGAGAAGTATTGCTACTTTTAGGTATTACTGAGCGCACTTTCTTAGGCTCATATGTTGTTAATTGCATCGTAAAACTGTGTACGCGGCAGATGTTATTTAGATACCAAATGCATTGCTATTATATTTTTTTTGGCTATTATAAAAACGAACGTTCGTACTTTTTTGAGGTTTGAGTGAGTAAAGGTAAGCAAACAAAACAGCAGATCTTGGCAACCGCGTTGAATGTGGCGACAGCGACTAGCCTAAATGATTTGACTATTGGGGGTTTGGCGACGATCACGGGGCTGTCAAAATCAGGCCTGTTTGGGCATTTTAACTCAAAGGAAAATTTGCAATTGGAGGTGTTGGAATATGCTCAGAGTATATTCACTGACGCAGTGATCCAGCCAACAGTAAACATGAACTCGGCAATGGAGAAACTTTTGACGACCGTTGAATGTTGGCTGAACTGGTACCGGTCGCAAGGGAGTAGCTGCATTTTTGTATCTACCTCAGTTGAATTTGATGACCAGCCGGGCGCTATTCAAGATTTAGTCAAAAAGCGTTTGCAACAATGGCTAGAGTACCTGACTCAATTGGCGCAAACCGCAGTGAATGAAGGGCAAATGAAAGGCGATGCACGGCAGTTTGTGTTTGAACTTTATTCATTATATCTAGGGTCTCAACATATGGTGTGGGTCGGGTTTGAAGATGAACAACATACTCGATTTAAGTGTGCTTTGAGCGCGCTTATTCAACGGTATCAATAAGAGAGTGTTATGAGCAGTAAGATATATTTTTCAGACAAAAGTGACGCTAAAAGTGTGCGCTTTTACGCTATGCAAATACTATCAAAGTCCATGCACAGTGTCATGCCGAGTACTGCACAAAAGTACGCTAAAAAGTTATTAATGACGCCAGTACGTCATAATGTCAAACAAACGGTACCTGCGCGGTTTAAATCAGGCGTGTTGGCGAGTAAGTTAGGCCCCATTCATGTTATTAGTGCCGGAGAAGGGCCTGTGGTGTTATTTACACATGGCTGGTCAGGCAGTGCGAGTCAATTTTATGCGTTGATGGATCATGTGGTTGCATTGGGCTTTAAAGTGGTGGCATTCGATCATTATGCCCATGGCCAAAGTGGTGGCGACCAAGCAAACCTTCCTAAATTCATTTGTGCATTAAATGCGGTGTTGGAAATGCTAGCTCAACCAGTTAAAGCGATTATTAGTCACTCTATGGGCGGTATTGCGGCACTTAATTCAAATTGGCAAATTGAGCAGCATATTTTGATTGCGCCCCCGTTTGACTTTTATACAGGGTTTCGAGATAGGATCCTCTCTATCGGAATTGTTGAATCGTTATTCACTGATGTACTGGCGTCGATTGAAAACGAGCATGATATGAAGTTTAGTGATTTGTTGCCTGAACAACAGCTTATAAATCACAGTAAAATCACAATTATTCACGATATTGAAGACAAATTTGCGCGTCATGATTTAGCCTATGAGCAAGCACAGCAACATGCGCATATTGACATATACTCAACACAGGGTTTAGGTCATGGGCGAATTTTGAATTCACAACAAGTTTGGGGGCATGTTGGTGAATGTTTAATGAGTCATATGAGTTAGGTACGAACTTTATTTGTTAACTTACTCCACAATTTTTGTTATTTACGCTATTTTTAAGTATTGAAAAACAATGCTAAATACGGACTGTAAATGACAAAACTTGTAATGAGGCTAATAAGTTTAGCACTGTGTTTTAGTACTGCGTGTTTTGCCTCAAATGAAGATAAGATTTTAAAAATCTATCACGACTCAGATTATTCAAACCACCACGCTTCTGCACAAGCAATGAAAATGGGCTTTATGACGGCATTGGCTCAAGTCAACAATACAGTACAAGGTTTCAAAATTGAGTTTGTAGAAAAAGATCATCGAGGTAACAGCAATCGCAGTTTGTTGCATATGCGTCAGTTTTTAAAAGATCCTCAGGCATTTATCATACTTGGGGGGTTGCACTCTCCCCCTTATATTAAAAACCGTAATTATATTAATGAAAATGAAATTCTGCTGTTAGTACCGTGGGCAGCCGGTGGGCCCATTACGCGGTATCCAAGTGATAACAATTGGGTTTTTAGAGTATCAATTGATGACACTAAAGCCGGGTATAAAATAGCCAGTTATGCCGTTGATAGTTTGAATTGCAGCAATCCGCATATGTTGTTAGAAAGCACCCCTTGGGGCCAGTCGAATGAGAAAACGATCCGAGCAGCGTTAAAGAAAACGACAGTCAAGCAAGCTGATATAAACGTCACCTGGTTTAATTGGAATACACAGCTCAATCGCAGCAAAATAATATTAAGAGACATCATAAATTCAAAGGCTGACTGTATTTTGTTCGTAGGCAATGCAATAGAAGGAAAGTATTTTGTGAAAGCGATGGGAAGTCTACCCGATAACTTAAGACTACCCATCATCAGTCACTGGGGCATTACTGGGGGGAACTTCTACGCTTCCGTTAAGGATGAGTTACAAAAGAACCTAGCCCTTAATTTTATACAAAGTTGCTTTTCGCTAAAGCATCGACCACTAACAGAAGAAGGACGTCGTGCAATACTTGCTGGGCAAGCGCTGTTTCCTGATAAATTGGCGGATCCAGATAGACTCGCTGCACCAGCGGGCTTTGTTCATAGTTATGACATAGGTAAAATACTTATTGCAGCACTGCAACAAACTCCGCTAACAGGTAATTTAACTCAAGACCGAAAACGACTAAAAGACTCACTTGAGAATTTGAAAAAGCCGGTAGTGGGATTACTCAAAACCTACACAAAGCCATTTAGCGAATGGAGTGAAGAAAATCCAGATGCGCATGAGGCTTTAGGGCTTGAAGATATTTGCATGGCCAGTTTTGATGAGTTTGGTGGCATAAACGTGCTGCCCAACGATAAAGAGTGATAATAAATATGCGCAACAAAATACAAAAAAAACTGCGTCTTACCTCAGATAAAGCTTTTTATGCATTTTTGGGCACAAGTTTAATACTATCTCTGGTTGTCAGTATTTTATTAGTTGGTAGCCGTGCGGACGATACAGTGAGGGCGTTGCAGCAGCAGTCAAGTAAGGTAGAGGCGCAACTTGCTGCGAGCTATTTGAGACAGTTTTTAGAGACTCGACAACAGATTTTACAAGATTTGGCTCGTCATCCTATTTTAACAAATGGGGTGATGGGCAGTGAATTATCGAAAGCATCGGTCTCTGACTTTCTCGATGGATATAAAATATTAGGGCAGAAAGAACCAATACGGCTGGTCAATATTCTTGGAGACATAGTATATAGTAATGCGCCATTGAGACCAGCAATAGAAACGCAGAATGAGTGGTTAACGCGTATATTAGATGGTGAATTGAGTCATGCAATCGTGCTTAATAAGGTACACCAAGATTACTTTTTTAAAGTGTTGGTACCCGTCCAATATAATGGTTTCACGGAAGGAGCATTATTGGTTGAATTTAAAACCAGCTTACATGAGTTATTGGCGGTTGCGTTAGATAGCCGCGCTCATGCTATTAGCATTGAAGGGCGGTGGGTTTCGTTTACCAATGTAGACGCTGAGTATGAGTATGTTAGTACGGGTGTGCAAAAAATTGGCTCCACAGGCATAAAATTTGAGTACCTAACACATGTCAATTTACTGGATGATAAAGTATGGGGTTTCATGCTCGATATTGGTTGGGCAATTGTCATTAGCTTAGTTTTGTCATCGGGTTTGCTGCTGATTTTTGGTAAACAGTTGTTGTTAAACCCATTTAAGCAATTGGAGCTATCTCAACAAGCAACCATCGCCAGTGAAGAACGGTACAAATTAGCTATGCAAGGTAGTCACGATGGGCTGTGGGATTGGAATATTGTGACTGGTGAAGTGTATTACGCACCGCGTTATAGAGAGTTACTGGGCTATGAAGGAGATGATTTTGATGGCTTTCCAAATTTATTCTCAAGCTTAGAAACACATTTGCACCCGACAGATAAAGATCGAGTCATTGAGCAACTCAATAAACACATTGAACATGGTGACCCATACGATGTGGGTTATCAATTGCGTCATGCGACTGGCGAATATCGCTATTATCGTGCTAAAGGGATTGCACTGAGAGATGAAAATGGACGTGCAACTCGAATGGCCGGTTCGTTGACGGATATAACCGAGCAAAGGCTATTTCAAGAGGCTCTTAAAAAAGCCAAAGAGCATAATGATTTGTTAGCCCAAGCGATTGAGTCATGCAATGTTGGTATTTCAATATCGGACGCTAGAACGGATGATCACCCTCTGGTTTTTATTAATAGTGCTTTTACTCTAATTACAGGTTATGACAAACGAGTATTGGGAAGTAATTGTCGATTTTTACAAGGCAAAGAAACGCAAGAAGACACCATTGCTGAAATTAGAAAAACACTACGACAGCGTAAAAAACATCGAGTTGAAATATTAAATTATAAAGCGGATGGTACGCCTTTTTGGAACAATTTACAGATATCACCTGTGTTTGATGAAACGGATACATTGACTGCTTTTGTTGGTATTCAACAAGACATCACTGAACGGATTGAATCTCAACAGGCGCTTATCGAAGCAAAAGCGATGGCTGAAAATGCCAACATTGCTAAAAGCGAATTTTTAGCGTCTATGAGCCATGAAATAAGAACCCCTATGAATGGGGTGTTAGGCATGCTGAATTTATTACTCAACAGTAACTTAACTGATGAACAGCACCATAGAGCGCGGGTTGCTATGAGTAGTGCAAACTCTTTATTGACCCTGATTAATGATATTTTAGATTTTTCAAAGGTGGATGCAGGTAAGCTTGAATTAGAGTACTTGGACTTTGATTTACGTGGCATGCTCGGTGAGTTTGCGGAAGCTGCTGCAATTCAAGCACATGATAAGCAATTAGAACTTGTGCTAAATATGACCAGCATAAATGAATCGGTGGTTAAAGGCGACCCAGGTCGGCTAAGGCAAATATTGACTAATTTAGTAAGCAACGCCATTAAATTTACCAGTGAAGGTGAAGTGGTTATTGAAACGAGTTTGTCTGAAGCCGACGAGACGCATTGGCTATTCAATTGTGTCATTCGAGATACGGGGATTGGTATTTCGAACGTTCAGCAAAGTAAGTTGTTTAAGTCGTTCTCGCAAGTGGATGCCTCGACGACTCGTAAATATGGTGGTACCGGGCTGGGGTTAGCGATTGTCAAAAAGCTATGTGAATTGATGCATGGCGATGTGGCGGTTACCAGTGATGTCGGCCGAGGTAGTCAGTTTAGTTTTCATATCAAATTACAAAAAAGCGCAGGCTCATTGCAGGTAATTCCAAGCGTTGACACCACTAAATTGCATTTACTCATTGTTGATGACAATGATACTAACCGTGAAGTGCTAAGAGGCCAGTTGGAACATTGGGGCGCACAAGTTTCAGAGGCACCTTCGGGGGTGCAAGCTTTGGCGATATGTGAAGCGTATTATGCAGAGCACAATACGTGTTTTGACATTGCTTTTTTAGATATGCAAATGCCGAATATGGATGGCGCGCAACTAGGAAAGGCATTAGTTGCTAATACACGCTTTAAGAATATGAAGTTGGTTATGATGACCTCAATGGGTCATCAAGGTGATGCGCGGTTTTTTGCTGAATTGGGCTTTGCGGGGTATTTCCCTAAGCCAGCGACAACGTCAGATTTATTCGATGCTTTGGCCATTGTGGCTGAAAATGGTGAGGCACTGGCTAAGGCTGAACCTTTAGTCACTTCGCACTATATTAAAACGCTTAAGAATAAAGTGGGTCCTGACATTGAAAATGTACAATGGTGTCAATCGATTAGAATATTGTTAGCTGAAGATAATCAGGTAAATCAGATTGTCGCAACCAGCATGTTTAAAAAGCTTGGATTATCATTTATTGATGTTGCTGCAAATGGAAAAGAAGTGATCTCTTACTTAAAGCAGGCCCAACACTCAAAGCCTTACAATGTTATTTTTATGGATTGTCAGATGCCCGAAATGGATGGGTATGAAGCAACCAAAGCCATTAGGGCCGGAAAAGGCGGGGTGTTATACAAAGAGATCCCAATTATTGCGATGACGGCTAATGCTATGGTAGGAGACAGAAATAAGTGTTTGGAGGCGGGAATGGATGACTATGTTGCGAAGCCTATTGTGCCTGAGGTACTGTATGAAAAAATGCTCACATGGTTACCACACTCGCTAGAGAATAATAAGGAATAACGTTCTTTAGCAAGGTTTAGGTATGCTTTATTACCACTTCATTGATCAAGCATTGTGCATCAGGCGTTTAAATGATGCCATCATTTAGGTCTGATGCTTGGCTGCATAAGCAGAATAAAATAGAAGTCGGTGGTGATAGAGCATTAAAGGATATGCATTGGTAGACTCAGGGAATAGGAGAAAGTTTAACGTGTATTATACATGTGGCCTTTTTTGATTAACCTCAGCTCTGGATAAGCGAATTTGCCCAATAAAGCTATTTTTCTCACTCTCGGCGTTGCTTTCATTTGTAATAGCCCGCTATTACCACATAAAAGCGCCTTGATATTGAACAAAATATCATCATTGGAATGTACTTAGTTTTTTTACAAAACATTTTCTATTCCAAAACCCTTATCCAAACCTGAGGTTAATTAATCAGGCAATTCATGATGAGGCCAATAAGTTAAACCCTGCAGTAACCGGCTTTACCATATGGCAAGCTTTTCAAGATAGCGTCAATAAAGGAAACGCTACTTCTAGTCGCACATTTCTTGCGGCCGTAAAGCCTTTTGTTTCCTCTGAGTTCTTTGCGCAATTGCAACGGATAATTTTACCCCAAAACACACGTGCAGCGACGGATATTGAGCAATTGATTAAGATGAGCCAGCAATAGAGCGGTATGTTATTACTGGCATAGGGCATGGATGTTTGATCACCATCGAGTGAAATGCATCACGGCGCTCAAATGGGAAGAAGCATCTTTAATTCGCAATAAGTGCAGCAGACATAAAGCCGTCAACTGCTTTTTCTTAATGAATGGTTGGTTGTCATTTTTGAGTACTGATAACCAATGTACTATGACCCCCCTAAAGTTAAGTCTTGGAAGGTGTTGTGTGTCTTTGGGCTTAGTGGCAACTTCTGCACACTCATGCTCTTGATATGCGGTCCACGGGAATCGACAGACTTGCGGGTAAGCATAGTTTACCCATGTATGATAAAAAGCGTGGTTACGTACTTTCTCAACTGGCAATGCTAAAGCACTTTGAATGATTTTGTATGAATAGAAAGGGCAAAAATACTCGACTCGATATTGGTCTACGTTCTCAAAAATGGTTTCTAAATGGTGATGTTGCTCGTTCAGCAAGAGAAACAGCTGCACCGCCTTATCTAACCCTAGAGATTGGTAGTGACCAATGGCCTGGCAGAGGTTATAGATGAGCGCTCGTTGAAGTTCATCTGCATGATTAATTACCGACTTAGGAAGATAACCTTGTTGTTGTTCTAAGAATTTATGTACCAGACACAATAAATCATTAGATTTAGCTGCTTGGTAGACTTCATCGGTGTAGTTGGTTAAGCCAAGTGAGCTGTTGCCACCATGACCGACCCAGGCGAGGGTTGGCCTAGATACACCTCTGAGAAATTTAGGGTGACTATCGTTTAAATCACTTAAAATTGCTTCTAGAGAATTTAATTGGTGATATTCTGGGTTTACCGCAGTCAATACAATGTCATTTTCCTGAGTAAATTCAAATAACTGCTTTTTTATTTGGGCGGGTTTTCGTGTGAGATGAACGGCTTTGATTTTTTTACTTATTCGCGAAAGTTGCGTATTTAGCACTCTGCTATCAAGTCCATTTGATAGGGTGCTGAGTACAGTTGAATCTGTTTTACTTGCTTTAGCGACGACAGATTTAAAGGCTTGATCCAACTCTGTAACAGCATCACCTAAATCTAATTTTTGTTTGGCTAATGCCAGCCAGTCGAGGTAATTCTCACATGTGTGCCCACTTTTATCGAACACTAACAACTCAGCGGGTGTAGCTCTGCGAACTTCGTTATACGGGGTGTGGTCAAGTAAAGTGTACCCAAGCGTGGCTAATTCACATAGTGCTGCGTAATTACGTGTTAATGTCACCCCTAATTCTTTAAATAAGTTAAGTTGTGTCGAAAACAATAGTCCAGTACCAATATGCATATAATAAAATGGACGGATAGCGAGGGGGTCAGTTGCTAGTACCAACTTTTCGTGTTCGGTGTTGTATTGGGCGTAATTGAAAATCCCATCACTGCTAAGCAGCATTTCTGTTAACTTCTCAAAATTACCTGCAAACGTTGTAAGGTCGTTGCTGCGGTCACTGGTAATAAGTGGGTGGCCGATAAGCGTTGCAACTTGCAAATCATTGTGCAACCACGCAGGCTGTTTGTAAGCGTCAAAGTCGTATTGGAGTATGACACCGCGATTGCAAGTAAAGCGATTCACATCACTACTCGGGTATGATTCAAAATATCGTATTAACTTGTTTATTATGCATTTTTTGTCAGCATGATCCGTATCAAAAGAAAAATAACCTGCTAGAATTGCCATATTTGTTTGCTCTTAAATCAATTGAGATAAGATTGATGTAGCGAGAACTAAGCCAGAGCGTTTCGTCAATGCGTATGGGTATAGAAATTAAGGAGAATAATTGAACAGTTTGGCACGCGCTATCGGTCACTCTATACTTTTTTTTAATGGTTTGATGCTTATTTTACTCGGTGTCGAGCTACCTGTTATAGGAAAGTATATTGCAGTAGTTGTGTTGGTAGCTAATGGTATTTTTATGGTGCTGTTTTGGCTAGATAAACGCCGAGCCTGCAGGCAAGAGAAAAGGCTCAGCGAACTCAGTTTACTCCTTGTATCGTCTTTAGGGGCGCACTTTAGTATGTATGTTGCTCAAGATGTGTTTCACCATAAGTCTAAAAAGTGGCAATTTAACGTTAAGTTGCTTTGTGCACTGCTGTGTCAAACTGCCTTACTTGGGCTCATGTGCTATTGGTTATTGAGTGGGTTGGCGAGTGTACGAGTCGATGAGTGACCAGCGGGTGTCTTCCTTTTGGCCTCCTAAACCTAAAATCCAATAGTTATAGGCGTCATGCACTTTACCATTGGCTTTTTGAATATCGAGCCATGAATTAACATAGCTCAGCAGATCCAGATTGCGTTTAGCAATAGCGAACCCAACAGGGTACTTGATGGAACCTTCTTGCGGGACAATTACACCGAATTCAGGGTAAAACATGCTCCATGCGAACCCGGCTTCAGCACTGATCACCAGTGCATCAAAATTATTAGGGTCCGTAAAGTATTGCTTTAAATTGTTCAGTTCAGAAAAGTGTATATTGGGGTATTGCTTTGTTACCTTATTTAAAATAGGGCCATATTCTACATGAGCAAACTGTACGCTAGAGAGGTTTGTTATATCGCTTTTATGTGCAAAGCGTTGTAATTGGTGATCTTTGGCGAGTAATGCTAATTGCAATTTTAGCACATGATCACTGAATCGAACCTTGGTTAAATCGACCACATTTATTTCTAATCCAGACATAGCAATATCAAAATAGCCTTTGTTAAGGTATTCACTTAATTGGTGTTTTTTAAAGGGGATAAACTCAACTTCAACTTGTAAATCATCAGCAAGCCGATGGGCCAAACTAATATCAAAGCCAACGAGTTCATTTTTTTGGTTAAAGTAGCTAAAAGGGACATTATCAACTAAGTAACCAACTCTAATTAAGTTTCGCTTTTGAATAATATCAATATTGGTGAGCGACAATTCTCCGGAATGATATGCTTTGGGTACGTGGTTTAATACATGTGCAGGGACTGTTTCAGCAATCACCATATTTGCAATGATGTCGTCAGCAGCTTTACTGTTGCCTGCTAAATGACTATTTAGTGTGTAGCTGGTGAACATGAATATGGGTAGGCACACGCTCATTAGTGCTAGGTAATATACCGAGCGTAATCGTTTTAAATGCAGTTGCTTTCGGCAATAGAAAATACTTAAAAATACAAAAGAAAATATATAAATGACCGTTGTAGGTGATACTACTTTGGCACTGAGTACCGACATAGACAAGTACAACTGATAGCTATCGGCTGGAATTTTCAAGCTATCAAGTAAAAATGGGATTGCGATATGCACATTGGCAAAGTAACTCAGCATCGCCGACAGAGTAACATTAGGAATATCAGAAATACCGACAGGACTCCCCGTTAACCATGCTGCGAACATGACGAACATCAATGTGGTGAGTTTACCGAGGCTAGGGAATGTGTAAGCAATAGGCACAAGTACCTCGGCAATGTGATCAGCTTGCTCATCAGCTTGATTGGTTTTTCGCAGGTGCTCTTTGATCCCTTCTGTGATAACCGGCAATACAATAAAGACGTTTCCGGTACTGAAAGCCGTTATCCACGCATTACGCATTACTAGAATAAGGTCCCGGTATTTTATTGGTGTAAAAGCAGCCACTATCATCGGCATGAGTACAAGCATCAAATATAGTCCAAGGCATAATACCAAGACCCAATATACTTGCAGATTATTTAATTGTTCACCACTGAGCGTACCAGCCGTACTGGCGGTCATCGCAAAAATACCAATAGGGAAAATCGTAATGATCTTTTTTGAGATTACCGTTAGCCCCTGTCCAATGACTTCAAGAAAGTCAAGTACCGTTGTTTTACGTTTATTTGCTATTAATGAACTGCCTAAAGCGATACAGAAAATGACGATGGCAGGTACGTTACCTTGTGCTAAAGAGGCGAATGGATTGGCGGGGATATAATGTTCAGCAAAATCGATGGAGGCCGTAGGGCTAATAAGGGCTGGCGAAAAAAATGTCCCAGCGTCATGTTGAGGTAGTGTTAATGCAAAGCACCAAATAGCAGCGAGACCAATGCACCATAAGCTTATCATTACGGTTGCAGCTTTGAGTAAAATACTTTTGACTTGCTCAGGACTAAACTTTCCTAGTCCGACTATCAGGCTTACGACAATATACGGGAATATAGTGATCTGCATCAGCTTAACGAAGCCATTACCTATGGGTTGTAAAAATGCAACGCGTTCACCAAAAATAAGGCCTGTAGCAACACCTAAGATCAGTGCCCACAGCATCCAATTACGACTTTTCAAAAAAGAAAAAAATGTATTCATTGTGTGCATCGCTCAATATTAGCTTCAATTAAGCATAATAGAAAAATAAAAGAGCGGGGATTATAGTGATCGAAACTGACTGGTGTCTGAACTGACTATGCTTAAATTGATTAATAGAAAAATGTGCAGCAATGGATGCTTTACTGTATGTAAAAGAGTAAAGCATAATTAATGAACGTTATTGCTTAATCGTGATAGGCTGGTTTTCAATACCAGCATAAAAAACCATAATTTCAGCAGTGTCAGTACCGGTATTTACCCCGTAGTGCCATGTGTCTATTACTTCAGTAATAGGATCACCGGCAGTCATTTTGAGCTTTTTCCCTTTTTTGGTTGTAACTAGCAACTCACCTTTGAGTAACACGCCTGCATTAATAACGGGGTGTTGATGCCGAGGCAATGTGACGCCTGGGGCGATAGCTATTTTCAAAATAGTAATTTCTGGTTGACCTTTTGGGTAAGCTGGGAGTGTATTACCGTTCCAGCTTTGCGTTGTTTTTACAATCGTTTCTACTGAGATTGGTGCGTGTTTTTCATCAGCGGTACTATAAAAAGATAGTAATACCATAAGGGGTGGTAGAAGATATTTCATTGTTCACCTATGGGTAATTAGAAAGGTGTTTGTGAGGGCAAACACATATAGTTACTATGGGCCTATTGTAAGCAACAGAGTGAACTAGGCTCATTCTGCTGCTTATTATCTCGTTATTGCATCAATTTCGTTATGTACTTAACGGGTGCACTACCAAAGCTTAAAAATGTTTCATGGAATGTTTTTAAGTCGAAGCTATTCCCCAATTTAACTTTTTGCGCCTCACGCAAATCGTAAATTTCTCGGTATCCGCTATAGTAG
>NZ_JAGJEF010000219.1:0-612 GCF_018100875.1 Pseudoalteromonas sp. MMG012 | reverse complement strand
ATGCTGCCTACTCAAGCATTAAAAAACAAATTTCTATGGTAAAAATCCAATAATAAGATACTGGCGTTCAATATATCGGAGTTCAAGTGAAAAAGATCTGTCTCATTACACACGCTGAAGCAATCCACTCCGTCGAGGGTAAAGTAGGGGGGGTTGATTCAAATTTAACGGACAAGGGCAAGGTTAAAGTGGCGTCTTTAGTGAAAAATATTGCGAGGTTGGGTTTTGAACTCGATACTATGACTGTGTACTGTTCAGATTTAACGCGTGCTGTGCAAACGGCTGAAATAGTCTTAGCTGACTCGAATTTGCCACTGAATCTAGACTCACGGTTGAGAGAGATGTCTTTTGGAACCCATGAAGGAATGTGCCAAAAAGAGCATGATAAAATTATCATGCCAACAAGCCCGATAGGCGACCGTTTAGGGCATCGGATCTGTGATGGTGCAGAATCTCGGCGTGATGTTGCCATACGCGTGGCTGATTTTGTCGACGAGATTATGCATCAGGACGGTGATGCATTAGTCATCACACACGGTTTTGCTGCAAGCTTTGTCATAGCGGCATTTCAAAAGCTGGATATTGAAAGTATGGGACACCTTGCTTTTAAGT
>NZ_JAGJEF010000218.1:0-615 GCF_018100875.1 Pseudoalteromonas sp. MMG012 | reverse complement strand
GTTTATGAAATACCGGTAGCCCGCGCAATTCTCCCGCTTCAATACTTTTTACATTACCTTCAAACCTCCATGCAGTGTGTGACGTAAACGACAACAGAAATAAAAATCTACCAGTACTATTTGACTTTTCTTCGTATTAAACCCTTTAACATAATTCAATAAACCCGAACAATATTTTTCGCTGCCCAAAAAATGCCAACTGAGCCTAAATATATCCTTTCTATAACAACTTTATTTTACGTTTTAATTGAAGTCTGGTGGTGCGGGAGGACCTGGCAACCTAGCTGGCGCAGTTATATTAAGTAACTCCCTTAAAGTAAATTTTCGATTTGGCCCACAAAAAGCGACCCCCTTTTTTGACCTTTCTCTATAACTCACATCGATTTCAACTTTATCTATATCAACTTCCTTAATTGAGATATCGGCAGTTGAATGCTCAGGATAAAACCACTTACTTATAAAGTTAACCTTAGAACTAAAAACACCATCAATATGAATATAAATTTCATAAATTGGGTCCGTCTCTATCTCATTTGGAAAGTTTAAGCTTAGCGATATCATCTCTTCAAATTCTTGAAACTCAGGTACATAGGTAATCCTCCCATTTTTAATAGT
>NZ_JAGJEF010000217.1:0-626 GCF_018100875.1 Pseudoalteromonas sp. MMG012 | reverse complement strand
AATGGCTGAATGCACTTTACTTTACGTGCTTCATGTATGTAGTACTGGTACCATTATCGATAACCTCATCAGCAATTTTTTTACATAGGCTATGAGACGCAAGATTATCTTTATCAACTTTAAGCTCAAGATAAAAATCTGAGATACCATTCCTAACAAACCCTTGCTTCATTTCATCAATGCTTTTAGCTAAAACCTCTTGTGCAAACCCTTTTCCTCGAAATTTTTTAAGGGTTGTAACTCCAATATCAAAACAAGGCTTCTCTTTATATGGATCTGTGTTTATAGCCACACAAGATGCTTTAATTCTGGTACCAGTCGCCATTAAAGCGTAAGTGAAACGTATTTGCCCCTCGAGCCTATCCATGTGAACCCTTAAGTCCTTATGAATTGCACCGGCATCAGTTTTGATTAGGTTATTATTTATAGCCTTTTGGAATGCTTTGAAAGCAATTTCCGCTGTTTCCTGATTATTCATATTACCTCTAACTAAAATGTTCTAAAAATGGGAGAGTGCTCAACTTTATAAAAGCCATTTAACGCCCCAATAAGGGGAAATTTATAGTTGGCTAAAATTGTTGAACGCAGTGAAAACAGCCAACTGTAAATTTTCCTGCTTGATTGCC
>NZ_JAGJEF010000216.1:0-635 GCF_018100875.1 Pseudoalteromonas sp. MMG012 | reverse complement strand
ACTTACTCGGCTTACCTACCGTGGCTACCTTCACCGCGTTTTTACCCGCATAAGTATTCTTTATGCCATCAAGGTAATCTTGGCCATCTTCGTAGCTGGGTGTGTCTGCGCGCGTCACTACATACCCGTCTACATCCGGTTGGCGCAGTGCGTCAAATTTGAACGCACCATTACTGTCGGTGTTGGTGGTCAATGAGACGCTATTACCGAATTCATCTTTACCGGTAAGCGTGACTACTAAGCTCGGGATCGCGAGATCTTGTGATTCTTTAACACCATTTTGATTGCCATCAACAAACACAACGCCTTCAACACGGGCTTCGCCCGCATTAGGTAGTTCAGTAAAGATCACCTTACTCGGCTTACCTACCGTGGCTACCTTCACCGCGTTTTTACCCGCATAAGTATTCTTCACACCATCAAGGTAATCTTGACCATCTTCATAGCTGGGTGTGTCTGCACGCATCACCACATACCCGTCTGCATCCGGTTGGCGCAGTGCGTCAAATTTGAACGCACCATTACTGTCGGTGTTGGTGGTCAATGACACTGCGTTGCCGAACTTATCTTTACCGGTAAGTGTGACTACTAAGCTCGGGATCGCCAGATCTTTAGGCTCTTTAACACCATTTTGA
>NZ_JAGJEF010000215.1:0-660 GCF_018100875.1 Pseudoalteromonas sp. MMG012 | reverse complement strand
AACAAACAGAAGTTACACGGCAGAATTTAAGCAAGAAGCTGTGGCATTAGTAACCGAGCAAGGTTATAGCGTACCAAAGGCAGCAGCGTCTTTAGGTATCACTGATAAATTACTTTATAACTGGAAAGCTAAAGTTGAAGCAGAGCAGTCTGGTGCCAGTTTAAATGCTGATGAGCGGGCTGAGCTGTTAAGACTTCGCAAGGAAAATAAAGAGCTAAGGATGGAAAAAGAGATATTAAAAAAGGCCAGCGCCCTCCTGCTAAAGGAAACCAAGTAACCTTTAAAACGATTAAGCAGTTATCTTCGGTGTTTCCCGTAGTTAAGCTCTGTAAAGTGATGAAGGTAAGCCGTAGTGCTTATTATGCTTGGCTTAAACGGCCAGCTAAAATCATAACAGCAGAGCAACTGAACTTATATCGAAAGGCAAAGCAACTCTTCGAGAAAAGCAGAAATAGCTTAGGCTATCGAGAACTTAGAAAGAAGTTACGCAGTGAGGGCTTTCACGTCAGTGATTATGGCGTTCAGAAGTTAATGGCAAATCTTGGTTTAGTCGTTACTCAACGGGTTGCATACAAGGTAACAACCAAACGCAAACATGGTGATACGGTTGCTGATAATTTACTGAATCAAAACTTTAATCCTGTTGCGCCAAATCAGGTG
>NZ_JAGJEF010000214.1:0-709 GCF_018100875.1 Pseudoalteromonas sp. MMG012 | reverse complement strand
TCGGCGTTGCTTTCATTTGTAATAGCCCGCTATTACTGTATAAAAGCGCCTTGATATTGAACAAAATATCATCATTGGATTGTACGTAAGTTTGTTTATAAAACATCTTCTATTCCAAAACCCTTATCCAAACCTGAGGTTAAGTTAACGCCCGGCAGTATATCCGTTTTAGTTGCCGATGACTTATTTGAAAATCGCACTGTGAGTTTTTTAAACGCTTAACCAAGTTCCACTGTGGCATATTGTATAGTGCCGAGATTACTGAGCTTACACTGATTTAGCCCGTTCAATGAAGTAAAAAATAGATTCAATAAACGGGCGGTTATTAATGGCTATGATGACTGTCTATTGCCATAGAACTTTGTAGTGCTTATCTTTTTTCCACTGTTTAAAGTAGGTGTTAAACAAAGTGTCCCACTGAGGGAAATCAACATGGTAGGTATCGACGAACGCTAAGAAGTTGTCTTTGTGATAAGGATCCATTGGCATGAGGTAGGTTTCAAACAGGTATTCGTCATATCCTGGGCGAGAAGACAATAAGCCTTGCATAATAATTTGCTCATGCTCATTCTTTATTTTAGCCACATACTCTACACAGGCGTCAATAAAGTTGGCTTTATCACCATTAGTGAATGACAAATCATGGGCCTCCGCATAGACATAAAATGCAGCTATGGAGAGAGGCGTTTTATTGGCAGCGTTGAACACC
>NZ_JAGJEF010000213.1:0-731 GCF_018100875.1 Pseudoalteromonas sp. MMG012 | reverse complement strand
ATAGTCAGGCTCAGCTTGTTTCCGGTAACCGCGGTAATTTGTATGTTGTGACTGATGACTGGAGTCCAGTAGAGCCAGTGGAGCCAGTGGATCCGATAGATGAATTGTCAGTAATCCACTTTAACATTGATGATAATGGCGTAATAAAACACAACAGCGCAGTCAATTTTGGTATTAGAACCAATGAACCATATTACTCTGATAGCTTCAGTGTCTCTTACGACAATCACGCCTTATACCTTACAAGTAATCAAGATGACACCCCAGCAGGGCTATATAAGCTGCCGTTGGCAGATGATGGCTCACCGCAAGCGGCCGTCGAGCTGACACTTAAAAATGCAAAGTCGAGGTATCGCCTTTCTAAAATGTCTGGAGATTTGTGGTTATTATCAGATGATTATAGGGGGTTTCAGGTAGCACAACTGAAAGGCAATGCGTTACAAGTTATCTTTGAACATGAAAGTAGCTCTTATTATAGCGCCCTTGAAGTAAAAGGTAACTTAATTTTTGGTTTAGACACTTTCAGAAATGTGGATATTTTTCAAATAGGTCATGACAAAACGATTTCGCATAGGTTCACATCAACACCATCAGATTATAGATCCAACCGTGATATGCTCATTGCTGATGATACATTATTTATTACACACGACTTGAAAGGCATTTCTTCTTTAAAAATTGAAGATAACACAACGTTAACCAATTTACACAGTTTCTCTCAATCAGGTGTT
>NZ_JAGJEF010000212.1:0-791 GCF_018100875.1 Pseudoalteromonas sp. MMG012 | reverse complement strand
TGCAAAAGAACATACTTCTAAGGTTTCGTGATTGTCATGGGCTCTCCTCACTATTTTGTTGTGAGTCAGATCCAGCTCTTTTTTCTGTAAATAACTTAACAAAGCCTCTTTATTATTTTTGATCAAGATAATTGTATCCTGATCTAAGCGTCCTTTGGAAGATTTGGCTTTCAGTTTACCATCATCGATATACAGCAAAGTTCCTTCAGAAATCAGTTTTGAATAGAGCTCGTTCATATTAATCACGTCACCTTAGATTTTTGTTATTGATGTCTCTCAAAATAAATGAAATTACATATCCGTTATGCTTAAAATTTATTGGTTCACTAATACGAACACCAAATTACTTTTCGAGAGATTCTTATAAAATTTATTCTTCGTTATGTTTCTTAAGTCGAGGCATAATAAGTAATGCACTGTCGCAAAAACTCAGTGCATTACTTATCTCATGAATCCATATCATTAAAACTCATATTCAGTGGCATCCTCTGATTCCAATAAGGCCTGCTGTAAGAGTTCTTCAGCCTTTTGGTGTTCGCACAAGTTACACAAATCTGAAATACTTGCTATGTCGTAAAGATCTTTTAACTCAATGTGCGTATAACCAACCTCCTTCAATTGAGCAAGAAAGCGTACCACTAATAGAGAGTGGCCACCCAAATCAAAGAAGTTTGCATTGACACTAATATGCTCAGCATCGATATAAAGTAATTTAGATATCAAATCGATGATTAATCGCTCTGTATCCGTTGTTGGTGCAACGTAATCATGGAGCAATACACTCTCTACAA
>NZ_JAGJEF010000211.1:0-824 GCF_018100875.1 Pseudoalteromonas sp. MMG012 | reverse complement strand
GTTGACAAAAACGCCCTTAAGCGACAGAGCAATCGAAGATAATCGTTTGCTCAAACTTATTAAAGCATTTTATGTGGCTAGTGGTAGTACTTACGGTAGTCCTTGGATACATGCAGATTTACGTGAAGCTGGTGAGCAATGCAGTGTTAATCGAGTAGCTAAGATCATGCGTCGGCATAAACTCAAAGCCCAAATAGGCTATAAGCGTCGCCATATTAAAGGCGGTAAAACATGACGCATTGCAGGCAACTTACTTGCTCGCCAGTTTAATCCTCCTGCACCCAATCAAACATGGGTGGGTGAGTGACATTACCTATGTGAGAACCTATGAAGGTTTCTTGTATGTAGCAACTGTCATGGATTTATTTTCTAGGCGTATTGTTGGTTGGTCGATGGATAAGAGCATGGACAAGCATTTGGTGACTAAAACATTGCTCATGGCAGTTGGCCAACGCCAACCGAAACCCAAAGTGATGGTCCACAGTAGCCAATATGGCAGTGCAGATTACTCAACATTTATAAAAGAACATAATCTTGTACCATCAATGAGTCAGCAAGAAACTGTCATGATAATGCGGTTGCTGAGAGCTTTTTTGCTACCATTAAAAAACGAATAATAAAGAAGAAGATATACTCAACACGTGAAAGATGCGAAAGCTGAGATATTTAATTTTATAGTAATGTTTTACAATCCTAAAAAACGTCACTCGCATACAGGCTCGGTGTTTCACCTGCTAAATTTGAGGAAACATATTTCTCTGAACTACAAACGGTTTAGTGAAACCAGAAAGGTCCAATCAGATTTTAATTAAAAATATCCAGAG
>NZ_JAGJEF010000210.1:0-826 GCF_018100875.1 Pseudoalteromonas sp. MMG012 | reverse complement strand
AGCTGAGAAATGTCTTATGAACATCTTAACAGTTTTGAGCGAAAAGCAATCTATTATCGCCATAATAGTGGTGAAAGTTACCGCTCAATCGGCCGTTTACTTAACCGCCACCACACTACCATTATGCGAGAAGTAAAGAGGAATAAACCCCCTTACTATACTTACTTCGATGAATCTGCAGAAGACTTGGCAGCCGAACGTAGAAAGAAACCAAGGCACGCAAAAAAGTTTACTAATAAAACGCTTTATCAGCATGTTGTACATAAACTGCAAGAAGGTTGGTCACCAGACGCTATTGCAGGAAGGCTTAAAAAAAACCACCGAAATGACAAGGGAGAATGTGTCAGTCATGAGACAATTTATCAATGGGTTATTAAAGACTATCAAGTTGGTGGTGGGCTCTATAAAGCATTACCAAAACGTCACAAAAAGAGAAAAAAACAAAGAAAATATGGGGACTTACGAGGTAAGATAAAAAACCGAGTTAGTATCCATGAACGACCTAATATCGTTGAGAAACGGTCTCGTATTGGCGACTGGGAAGGTGATCTTGTTGAAGGAAAGAAAAGCTCTGGATATATAATTACTCATGTGGATCGAGCAACAAAATATCTAATGGCCCAAAAAATAGAAAATAAAACAGCAGAGCTTTTCAATAAAGCAACGATTTCAATGTTTATAACGTTAGACACTTCAAAGAGGCTGACACTTACACTTGATAACGGGAAAGAGTTTTCACTTTTTAATAAGCTTGAGAGTAGGCTTAATATGGATATTTACTTCGCCGATCCTTATTGTTCATGGCAGCGCGGTACAAATGAAAATA
>NZ_JAGJEF010000021.1:0-73419 GCF_018100875.1 Pseudoalteromonas sp. MMG012 | reverse complement strand
CCCCCTTATCACCTAAGCTGCCTGTGCGGCAGTGAACATCGCAGTTGCGTTAGACGGTAATGATGTAGATTTCTAAGCTGCCTGTGCGGCAGTGAACTTTTAGATTTTTGTATGGGTTCTGGTACCTGTTTTCTAAGCTGCCTGTGCGGCAGTGAACTACCAGGGCAGCACCGCAGCCTTTGGCAGTTGTTTCTAAGCTGCCTGTGCGGCAGTGAACAGTAACAAAATTAGATCTCAAATGGCGAGATATTTCTAAGCTGCCTGTGCGGCAGTGAACTAATAGGGGCGTTGAGTGATCACCTAGTTGAATTTCTAAGCTGCCTGTGCGGCAGTGAACGGCAAGGGTGCATTATAGCCCTTGGCGATGACTTTCTAAGCTGCCTGTGCGGCAGTGAACTGCCATGGAAGCCGAAGCCGCCAGCGAAGTATTTTCTAAGCTGCCTGTGCGGCAGTGAACGCAAAGTCGGTGCTTAAAGCAAAGTTTGATCATTTCTAAGCTGCCTGTGCGGCAGTGAACCTTAGCGGCCCAACCAGACCAATCCTGTTCATTTTCTAAGCTGCCTGTGCGGCAGTGAACCAAGTAAGACTATAAGTGCGGTAATGAATAGCTTTCTAAGCTGCCTGTGCGGCAGTGAACAATAGACTATCATCATAAAAATAAGTTACAACAATTCGTTACGGTCAAAATACCATTTTAACCATATAAAAAACGACTAACTGTAACTGATTGTTTTATAGTTACTTTTTAAAGAGCCAAAATAATAGGGTATTTTCATCATGTTAGACTCGATAATGACATACAATATCCGCACCTGCTAATAATTAACCTCACATTACTGAATTCAGACATGTCATATGCCTGTTATTGTATTTTCCGTTTTCACCAGATCCTGAATCAAGTTCAGGAAGACAATAAAATTAACCCCTGTCAGCTGCTACTATTCACCCTCACCAGATCCTGAATCAAGTTCAGGAAGACAATAAAATTAACCCCTGTCAGCTGTTACTATTTACCCTCACTAGATCCTGAATCAAGTTCAAGAAGACAATAAAATTAATTCCTGTCAGCTGTTACTATTCACCCTCACTAGATCCTGAACCTAGTACAGGAAGACAATAAAATTAACCCCTGTCAGCTATTACTATTCACCCTCACTAGATCCTGAATCAAGTTCAGGAAGACAATAAAATTAATCCCTGTCAGCTGTTGCTATTCAGCCTCACCAGATCCTGAATCAAGTTCAGGAAGACAATAAAATTAACCCCTATCAGCTGTTACTATTCACCCTCACTAGATCCTGAATCAAGTTCAAGTAGACAATAAAATTAATCCTTGTTAGCTGCTACTATTCACCCTCATTATTCGTCTTCGCTCGATCTTGAAGCGAGCTCAGAAAAACAATAAGGAGCATGTTACATATCATTGTGAGCCGCTGATTCACATGCCGATAGCAGCTCTTCTTTTAAGCTTTCATCTGTTAATGTTTGCGCTAAAGCCACTGCACCAATCATAGTCGCCGCTTGAACAAGCGCTCCTTTTCGGTCATCCATATGGCTGTCTATGTAATCGACAAAACCAGAAAATACCTTTTCATATGTTTTGCGAATCTCGAGGTCTCTATGACGAATATCAGAAATGAGTAAAGCAATGGGGCAGAGTTGCGTTTTTTGCGCATCATTACTTTGGTGTAAATAATTATGTTTGAGCGCCTTAAATGAATTTTGACAACCAACTTCTAGCTGTTGTTTTGCCACTAAACCTGCAACAGGAATCGCTTCATGATACAACTGCGATTTAGATTTAAAATGGCTATAAAAAGCACCTCGGGTCATATTGGCTTTTTCCATCACTTCATCAATGCCAACACCATCAAACCCCTGCTCGACAAATAATTTGGCGGCAGATTCTAAAATACGCTGACGAGATTTCTGTTTATGATTTATATCCCAAGGCATGTTTTTCTCAAAAGTTTAAGAATATGTTATTGAACATATTGTCATGCTTTTTATTATGAGGTCAACCATCAAGTCCATTAAAGGAAATACCATGAATACACTCACTATTATTGGCCCGGAGTTTTCGACTTTTGTTAAAAGCATTGAGTTAATTTGCAAATACAAAGGATTAGATTACCAACTTAGTCTTGAGCATGAAGGAAAAGCATTAGAAGTCAGTAGCGATTCCCTAACAAAGCTACACCCTTATAAAAAAGTGCCAATCTTAATCGATGAGGGTTATATCTTGCCTGAATCTAACGCAATTGCACGTTACCTTGAGCATTTTAGCAGGCCCAGTATCTTTCATAGTAACCCTCAGGTTTATGGGCAAATAGATGCGTGGTCCAGTATGTTATCTATTTACGCTTTCCGTGCACTTATTAGTGACTACATTATTGAAATAAAATACCCCAGTGGTGCAAATAACCAAATTGATATGACTAAATTAACCGCTGCACAACCTGCCGCTTTGCAAACTTTGCACAATATCAATAAACAATTGGCTAATAATCATTATTTGGTTGCCAATCAGTTCTCACTAGCGGATGCGATAGCGCTGCCTATGTTAGATTACCATATGCATTTACCTGCACATTTGAACTTACTGGCTGAGTTCCCTAACGTCATCGCATACTACAAACGCATTCATGCTATGCCATTTTGTAAAGGGGTTTTACATACATTTTAGTCGATGGTAACTAGGGGCTGTATAAGCGAATTGGTCCAATAAAGCTATTTTTCTCACTCTCGGCGTTGCTTTCATTTGTAATAACCCGCTATTACTGCATAAAAGTGCCTGATATTGAACAAAATATCATTATTGGATTGTACGTAAGTTTGTTTACAACAATATTTCCTATTCCAAAACCCTTACCCAAACCTGAGGTTAACTAATAAAATTGTAACGCCTAACTTCAGTCGTCCCATTTTTACCACTGCACCCATTATGCATTTAGCGCAGTGGTAAAAAAATATCGGTCAACAAATCGCATTCATCCACTTCATGGATCAAGTTGATATATTGAAAAAAGCATGGGTGCTCAGCTGGCTGCTCATCTCTATCAATAAACCACTGCTGATAAAAGGCATTAATTGTATTGTCTAATGTCTCATGGCTGCCAATATGGCGCACTCTAGCACAGCGCATTCTGGGGATCTCCGCGTTTTTTACTGC
The DNA here is from genome assembly GCF_018100875.1 of Pseudoalteromonas sp. MMG012. Taxonomy (NCBI): domain Bacteria; kingdom Pseudomonadati; phylum Pseudomonadota; class Gammaproteobacteria; order Alteromonadales; family Pseudoalteromonadaceae; genus Pseudoalteromonas; species Pseudoalteromonas sp. MMG012. Next base: position 70,247 of record NZ_JAGJEF010000021.1, on the reverse strand, counting down.
AAACGCATTATTTGGCACCGGCTCAAGCACCGTGCCACATATTTTAAATCGAAATGCTTCAGACGCCATCGTACTTGGGTCACCATTTGGGATCCCAAATGTTTTGCTGCTGCGAATAGGCGATAACCCAGTCGTTTTTCTCCAATTCACAAATTGCCCAGCCGTTTCATATACCCGTTCAGCAGCACCTTTATGCTCAATAAAAGCAATCATCGTTTTCGGAAAAACGTCAACGGTAACATCAAGCTGTTCCACAGGCATACTCGTAATATTACACTCAAACACGCCATGCCACTGTGGCCATTGCGGTGTACACCTAAACCCCGAAGGGGTTTGATTGAATGTGCGTTTAAAGGCCCTTGTAAACGCTTCAGCACTATCAAAACCTGCTTTAATCGCGATATCGAGGATTTTCTTATCTGTCTCGAATGCCAGCTCAAACGAGGCACGTTTTAATCTCGCCAACAGAATATATTTACTCACTGTAATATGCATGTTGGCAACAAACAAACGATGAAAATGATATTTCGACAACGCGGCTACATCACTTAAGTGCTCAATACTCATAGGTATATCTAAGTTTTGTGCAATATAATCACAAACACGCTGAATACTTCGGTGCGGTGCTACCCTATTCTTCACTTTGTACACTCAATAACTGATCCTAAACTGTGGGAAGTATCGCAAAACAACAGAAGTGATACTTGACCAAGGTTGCGCTTTCCTAAAAAACCATATTACCTGAATCAAAATACGCATTTTACCGCAATTTTAAACCGCACAATTCGGCTTCCGCTTTATATCATTCATAAAAAATGGCCATTTAGCGCAACATCAATGGCCATTTATGAATTCGTAAAAACTAGTTCACCTTAGCCACCACATTTATTGAACTCTTCACTGGCTTTGGCATACACGGTACAAAAGTCATCGTTACCATTCGTTGCTGTAATTTTTCCACCGTCAAAAATAGCATTAATCACTTTACTTTTAGTGATCGTTAGTCTTTTGTTTTTACAGCCATAGCACCACACTCTGCAGCACTCGCCGCTTCTTTAAACTTAGAGCAACTTTGCTTACCTTTACACTTTTTATAACTTATTTTTTCCTTTCCGGGGCATGACGTTCTTGTGTACTGAATTTCACACGTCCCAGCGATCGCAACTTCCATAAAAAAATAAGCAAAAAACGCAATAAATAAACTCGCAATTTTAAATTTCATATAACGCTCCTCTCAATAAATAAGCCGAATTAAAGTAACTAATTGCTCAGCTACTAGGTTTTAAATCTGGTCAATAAAGTACGCTGGGTTTCAGCCATTTGAGCTAACTGTAGGCTTGCTTGTTGGTTATCTTTGGCTTGCTCAGTGGTTGTATTGGTAATATCTCGTATACTATTTACACTCTCTAACTGGGTGTTTGCGGCGACAGTTTGCTGCTCTGAAGCCGCTGCAATTTGTTGGCTCATGTCACGGATAGTTTGAATACTTTGCACAATAGACTGCAACATATTCTTCACGCTATTGATCCCATCGACGCATTCTCTTGAGGCTTGCTGAGAACTGGTCATACTCTCAACGGCCTGCTGTGCACCACTGATCAAGTTTTCAATGGCAGACTGAATCTCTTGTGTTGACTCTTGAGTACGGCTGGCCAATGACCTCACCTCATCAGCCACCACTGCAAACCCACGTCCTTGCTCTCCGGCTCTAGCCGCTTCTATTGCAGCATTGAGTGCCAATAAATTGGTCTGTTCTGCAATGCCTTTTATTTCAGCCAATACCGAACTAATACTGACCGTATCGTTATTTAGCTGCTGAATCACGTTTGCCGAGCCTTCTATGGTTTTACCCAACGCTGAAATACTCTCTACGTTCTTCAGTAACACGGTTTCCCCTTGTTCAGCTTCAGTACTGGCTTTTTCAACTTCTTCTAACGTGCTGTGAACACTTGCAGCAACAGAGGCGACTGTTTCTGTCATTTCGTTGATCGACGTACTCATTGCGTGCATTTGTGAACTTTGTTCATTGGCACTATTAAAGCTTTGATCAGCTATCACACTGGTTTGTTCTGCTGTACTGGCCAACAACTGCGAGTTATCCGATATTTCATTTAACGTATCGCGCAAACTATTTACGAGTTGCTGCATGCTTTGCGCCATCTCACCCAACCCATCTTCTTGCTCTTTTACAAACTGGACAGTCATGTCGCCCGTTGCTGCGGTTTTAATTTGTTGTATTGACATAGCTAACGGTACTTTGATTGAACGAGTCACTACAAATGACACTGCAATAGACAACACAATGATCAACCCAGCCAACATTGTGATCACAAATTGATTATCAGACACTGTACTTTCAGCCTGTGATTGAATCGAGCCAGTATAAGTCATTATTTGTTTCTTGAGCTCAGCGATTAATTCTCTGGTTTCCTTAGCATGCTGTTTAATAACATCGAAATCTTTTTTAACTTTGCCAAGTTGTTTCAATACACTTACTTTTGAGCTAATAGCGCTATCGCTGCCCGCTAATGCATTTTTAAAGCTCGTTAGGTTTTGATGCATTGATGCCAGTTCATCACTTCCTTGCAGCTCACTTGCCATTTGTATTTTATTAAATAATTCATCAATTTCGCTAACACTGCCTTGTAATTCAGACTGTACACCAAGCACCTCAAACACAATCTGTGAGCGTAGCACTGAGTTGGCACTATCTACCTAAGTGATACAAAGGTCGCTAAGAGGTCTATGGTCGCCTCTTGCTCTGCCATTCCTTCTAAATCGTATGCAAAACTTAAGCTTTCATCGCCCATATCACCGAACTCTTGTGCCAACTCATTGGTTTTTTCAATTTGGGTCAAAATGGCCAAATAGCCAGTGATGCTGGTGATTGACGTGGTGTAAAGCGCTGCATTGGTTTTCTCTAATTTAGAGAGTATTTCTGCAAACTCAGGTAGGCTATCTAACTGTAATGCAAGTGCTTGTAAATTGGTTTGGTTTTCATCGTATCGTTTGTCGAAATCAGCTTTAATGGTATTTGCTACACTACGACGCTCTGTCGCAAATAGCTGTATTAAGCTCAGTTCGGTTGCCAAAACACTTTCTGACAGTGCAGCACCAGATATTAAAGTTGGGACACTTTTAGTCGATACTTTTTGTATTCCCTTACCAATATTGGATATGCCCATTATAGATACAGAAAACAAAATAACAGACAAAAGCAATACGACCGCGAAACCACCAAATATTCGCCACGTAACAGTTAAATTCATATGATTTATCGTACAGATTGGTAATACTCAATGTATAGCAAAGATCCAAAAATTTGCGAATTTCAAAGGCAACGTCAGTTAACGTAACACCGCGACAATAATATGCCGTGTGCAGTTTGTATCAGGCTTTAAACAAACACCAACCAACCTGTTTACTGAAACAAAGCCAACTAACGTGCGCAGCGTTGGCTTTTGATTAGTATATGATTCATTGATGCAAACGATGAACTAAAATAAGGAGTTAAGGGACCGCCATAAAGCCAGGAAGAGATTCAACTTTCGACTGCCAATTAAGTATACTTGGGAATTTTCCATTAATATCAGAGGCGCCTTCAGCCAATTTAATATAACTATACAATGCAATATCTGCAATAGTGGGCGTACTGCAAGCCAGCCAATCATGAGAATGAAGTAAACGCTCTAAGCCCTGATATAACTGCGTTGTTACTACAATCGCTTGCTCATAATCACCGGGTTTATTCAGTTGTTTAATGCCTCTTAGCATAGCGGGCCCCATCACTAACGGACCAGATGAAACCGCTAATAACCTGTGTATCATCGCTTGTTTCACAGGGGAAGATGGGTACCAAATTCCAGAGTTATCAAATACTTTAGCCAAATAAACTAAGATAGCGCTAGAATCACAAATAACGCGTTCTGCATGTTTCAAAACAGGTACTTGGCCAAATGCGTTTAACTTCAAAAATGCGTCTGATTGATGCTGCTTAGCCTTTAAGTCAACGATTTCAAATTCATACTCCAGCTGAAGTATTGATAAAAACAATGACACTTTATGAGTATGCCCTGATAGCGGATGTCCATATAACTTAATATCTTCCATAATAAGCCCTTAATAATTAATGGTGTACAACAATCAACCATTAAACAATAGATCCCATTAAAAACAAAGAGTAATAATATGAACTTTACTTAACAAAGACACTTTTACCTGATGTCATAGCAGCACAAAGACGAGAGGGATGTACGTTATGCTTATAATGAGGGCTTGACACATTCGGCTAATGGCTGCCACGTATAACGTCCCGAGTGTAAAGTGTCGCGCGTTCTAATACTCATATTTGGGTTGCGTAGCTTTAACACTTTTCGTTTTTCAAAATAACCGTTTTTGAGGGCATCTTTTGTGATTGGGTGATGACTAAATAGCTGATCGAAACTGCCGTCATTTATTGCCCTGTGCAGCCCATCAGTTAAGCGCTTGCGTAGCCTATGATTATTTTTATTCACAAAAAAATACATCGCAGAGGGGTAACACAAACCAAAGCGGCTATCGATCTGTAGCTTAGGGTGGCCAACCACTTCAGACCAAGGCTCATGCAGAGCTCTGGGAAACAAATCAAAGCGCTTTTGTTCTAACATTTTCAATAAATTCTGCGCCCCAGCGGTTTCAACAGTCAAACTATTAAATGCATAAATCTTTGAATCAGGCCAATCGTTACCACTGCCGAATCGATAATCCAACAATGCAGTTGCATATTGATGTTTCTTTAGCCTTGATTGTAAGTCTTTATGAATAATAAAAATACGCGCCCCCATCATGCCCTTTAGCAATGGGATATAAACGGTACCTAATTTTTGCTCTCGTTTAATCGAGGTCATGCTCCAATGCACATCAATTAAATCAGCTTTAGCAAGCAGATCTAATGTTCTGGCCTGTGGGGTATCTTCAAGGGGGTTTTCAATTAATTGATATGGTCCATATTCAGGCATACTTTTTTCGAGTGCCAACCGTAATAAGTCAACATAATAGGTTTGCTTTGGATCAACAAATTTATGAGACACGTTGTATCTCACCGTATCAATGGCTTCACAATTCTCACTCAACAGCATTAATATAAAAAAAAGCAACAATCCATGACACTTACTCACAACCATAAAACTCTATCATTCCTTTAAAAACTTCGTTCATTATAGCAGAGTATCTATATTTGAAACGTAAATACGCGTATCTATTTGTCAACGCTCACATCAAATACGTATATTCTAACTATGATGTTTCGCACATCGTTCATCTCAAACTATTACGTTATATTGAACATTAAGTCATCAAAAGCAGTTTTAATGGCTGTTTGAGCAAGTTTGACGGTGGTAGGCACGGCACTTGTGTATGGGTGCACCGTATACACATCTGTTGCCATTAAGTACTGGTCAGTGTAGACCAGTGCTAACTGGGTATATTGAGGTAGTAGTATATTCGGCACAATCCCGATGCCAAATCCAGCGCTAATAAGCGATATTGTTTGGTATATGTGTTGCCAAAAACTGCTGCTTCTGTGATGATCCACCAGCTTTATAAAATGTATGATTTATCTGAGTACCTTGCCAATGATTCGCAATATAAGTCACAGAACTTAAATCAGGAGTATGATGTTTAGCTTTGCATAACACATCATAAAATCGGCCAATAAGTCGTTGCTTATAGCGACTGTCTTGACTCCTACCCACACGAATTGCTAAATCAATATCATGATGCATCAGATCCAACTGTTCATCTTGGCAAATCAATGACAAACGTACTTTTGGATGCGCTAAAAATGTCTTCGTTAATGCAGGTACTACCAGGGAGTCCATTAACGCATGTGGGGCGGTAATCGTGAGTTTGCCAGCTGGTTCGATTTGTTGCGCCATCACTTCATCCCAAGCTTGTTCTGAAATTTGATGCATTTTTACACAGTGGGCATAAAATCGTTCACCGCTAGGCGTTAACGATTGCCGACGTGTAGTGCGCTTTAACAGTGTAGTTGCTAATTCTCCTTCTAATTGTTTTAAGTGTTGACTCAATACCGATTTAGAGAGCCCTAGCTTCTCAGCAGCTTTAGTTATCGACCCAGCCTCCACAATGCGCATAAATAAATTCATATGGCGTAGCTTATTCATATTGTTTCACCAGATTAAACAGTATTTTCTATTAGTCTTGTTTTTCTTTACAAAGCATAGCGCTAAACTTGGTCGCAAGTAAACAATAGAGATAATAGAACATGGCACCACAAACCGTATTTGAAGCTTGTAAAACAGGTATTTTACAATGGCAAACCGCATTTAATAACCAAGATGCGGCTGGGTGTGCTGCCCAGTACCACCCTGAATGTACGATGGTTGCAAAACCATTTGGGACGTTTAAAGGCACTGAGCAAATACAAGCTTTATGGCAGCAAATTATTGATCAAGGTTTTCATGGTGTTGAATATAGCGATGTCATTTGGCAACCTGAAGGTACCGATGGTTATTTACTGACTTCACATTGGCAAATGAACAAAGCGTATGGAGTTGTACATAAAGAGCATTGGCAAGTTCAAAAAAACGGAAAAGCAGTTTTAATATACGATGAATTTGAGGTGCAAGGGGAGCGGTAGAAAATATGAGCAGTTAACTTACACGCCTTCTTCCTAATCAGTGTTCCTCCTATTTAGTCTTCCACCAAATCAGTCTTCCTGACGCAGGTCAGGATCCATTTACGTTTCGTGTATTCAAACATGGACCCTGAAATAAATTCAGGGAGACGAAATCTTACGCTCTGAAATGAAGCGAAGATGTTAGCCCTAAAATGAAGTCAGGGAGACAAAGGTGTTAGCCCTGAATTCAGATAGACGAAGACGTTAAGCCTTGAATGCATTCAGAAAGGTGAAGGTACTGAGCTCTAAAAAGAGTATAGAGAAGTGTAAGTTTTTAACGGATGCAACAGCCTTCTACTGATGCACCTGCCGTTAACTTATGCGCCGTCTTCCTATTCAGCGCTCTACCAAATCAGTCTTCCTGACGCAGGTCAGGATCCATTTGCGTTTCGTGTATTCAAACATGGACCCTGAAATAAATTCAGGGAAACGAAGTCTTAAGCTCTGAAATGAAGTCAGAAATACGAAAGTGTTAAGCCCTCAATGGATCCTGATAGGTAAAAGCGCTGAAATCAGTCCTCCACCAAACCAGTCCTCCACCAAACCAGTCCTCCACTAAATCAGTCTTCCTGACGCAGGTCAGGATCCATTTGCGTTTCGTGTATTCAAACATGGACCCTGAAATAAATTCAGGGAAACGAAGTCTTAAGCTCTGAAATGAAGTCAGAAATACGAAAGTGTTAAGCCCTCAATGGATCCTGATAGGTAAAAGCGCTGAAAAATGAGGAGTAAGGTCATCCAAAATAGGTTCACAAAGCGAAAAGGAGTACCGTTCTCAGCAAAGGCCTAATAGAGAAAAGGTTATCATGTATGCGAACTATTCACTAACTCACTAACATGCATTCATTTGTCATTTTTAATTGTTGCTTACTTTGCCAAAATGGCGACCCTTGCCAGCGTTGCTCTGCATTATAGCGCTGCACCAATTCATTTAAGTACGTATTGTAAATTGAAGTCATTTGTTCGGAGTAATCCGCTAACCCAGCACGATTACCCGCAAAAGACTGCATGATTGCATGACATGCTTTTTCTGCCATATACATACTCGTTGTCATCCCGTGTGATGATAAGGGATCAAACGACATTGCAGCATCACCTACCATCAGCCAAGTATCTCCTGTTAACTGACTGCATATATGACTGCTAGCATTCACCATTTTTACTTTTGTGCTATGTTCTTGAGGAATAAATTGCTTAAAGTACAGTGAGTCTTGACTAATTCCATGCCAATTTTCAAACGATTTATATAACTCAAAGTCAGGTGAAGCTTGGTTGCTAAAAATAGCCAACATGTTTTGATTTTGGTTCATTTTAGACACCAACCCCCAGTGATTTTGCTGGGCTTCAACAAGCACTGGATGACTGAGCTTTTCGCCCGATATTCTTGGTACATTCACCACAAATCCCATTAACTTATCAAAACAGTGACGCGAAATATTTAAAGCTCTTGGTAAATACCCTTGTCGGCCACTGGCATCAACAACAAAACGCGCACACACCTCAATAACTTGCCCATTACTTTTACTACCAAGTAACCAATGCGATGGTTGTCGCTCGATACTGATTACTTTATGCAGTTTGACTACCGAGTCTGGTAAGTCATATGCTAGCTGCCTAACTAGGCCTTGTTTATCGACTTTCCAGCCATGCCCTTGCATAGTTGACTCTAAACGAGGGTGCTGCAGTTGTGCAGCCCCCCATGATGAAAAAGTACCAGAACAAGGAAAGTGTATTTCATGCTGTAAATATTTCATCAAACCCAGCCGCTCTAACAATGGGTTAACCGTTGCAGGCAAACTTTCAGCAAAGCTCATGTTTATAGGCTTATCATCATGAAACAAAACAACTTTGAAACCTTGAATTGCTAACTCCTTAGCCAGTAATACACCGCTTACTCCCATTCCAATTACGGCGCAATCAAATTTTACAGTCATTTTTACTCTCATCAAAATAGCGCCCTTACGAGCGCATCTTATTTTAGTTTTTATCCGCTTTGCTGTAAGCAACATAAACCACTTCTGGAATACCCGTATTCTCTCCTTGTTCAACAGGTCGAGCCATTACCATTCCCATATTCTTCCATTGTGTGACCATCTGAATTAAGCCATTGGTATAGCCTCCTTCTGCGTGATAACCAACAAATCCCAAATCGGCAGTATGCAGCCAATCAAGTCGTTGTGAATATTGTTCCAATCGCAGTTGATCAAATGATGCATCTGTCATGCCCTGTGCAATTTTGTGATCAAAACCATTGGGGGTTTCTGTATCTGAGTTTTTACCATCTTTAAATTTGTTGTAACGCGCAAGAGGCACGATATGTACAGGCAAGTTAGCTGCCCACCAAGCTGGTATAGGAAAGTCTTCTGGAGTGTAAACAGCTTGGCAACTCGCAGCATCTGATTGCCAAGGGATCCCCATCCATTTGGTTAAATCTCCAGGTGTATTTTTCCAAAACCAACTTGCATCAGAGTCAGGTATTATCGACTTTTCAACATCAGACACTTGTATTACATGACCAAAATCTTGATACATGTTCAAATCATTGGCTGCCTGAGTTAATCTAAATTCACTTAAACCGAGTAAGCTTATTTGGTCATTAACACCAGATTTTCTCTCATTTTCTGAGTAAATATGTTTATGACGCATAGGCCAGGTCAGTTCTACTCCTGGGTGAAAACCACCCCCATATAGTGCATCTAACGCTGCCCGTGCCGATAGCAATGCTGGATGGGATGAGTCTGCAAATGTATCAATATAGAATTTAGCCATTGAATCAATTGTGTCTGCGTGACTTTTCTCATCATCCGTAACGGTAAAGTTACCTTGTGACCAATTTAATAAGTGCTGATACATGAACGGTGGGATAGCAAACCATTGCATTGGGCTACCAGGATAATCCACCCCATCATTGGGATAAAATGGCAGCTGTAATTTGTGTGTAGCTTTGCGCCCTTTAATGTCCGTGGTATCTTTGCTTGGAATAATCCGACTGGTATTGATCCATTCACTATCAGTTTGACCTGCATCTTGCTTATCTACAGCTTCATCAAACATCGGGTTTCTAAACTGCTTAAATATTTCTTCTCGTAATTCACTTGTGGCACAGCCATTATCAAGCAATTTTGCAAACTGATTTTGACTACTGAGTTCACCCATCACTGTATTTACTTGATTGTCGGAGAAGTCCGCTTGGTTAACCCATTGCATACGATATAAACGATATAAAATTGGAAATACATCGCTAAATTGGGTTTTTAATCCAGCTAAATCAGCCTCTTTAAATTGTGACCCACTGACCATATCGTATAAAGTGACAAGTGGTTCAATTTGAGGCGCAAAGTCAGGCGGCGCTGTTGCAATCCATGCGCTATTGTTTTCTTGGTTTATTTTTACAATATTCCCATTTTTTAAGGTTAATTCAGCACTTACGCTACCATCACAAATATCATCATACCAATTAGAGTTGTCTGCAAAGTCGGTATTTAAAGACGACGGAGTCATTGCTTGTGATACCCCGTCTCCAGCATAAAAAGACAATACACCAGAGTCTGAACAACTAATGCTCCCTTGCAAAACATTGTGTCGCTCAGTCATATTAAGCAAGTTTGTCAGACGACTCTCTTGATCGGCTTCATTAGCAGGAAACTTGCCACTTAACTTAACGACGTCATTCTGATTACTCGATACCATCCCCTTACTGCGGATCACTAACTGCTGACGCAATTTGTTACCCAGTACATTCGGATTTCGCCGCTTTGCTGTTTGAGCTGGGGCCAGCCTTTCTAAACTAACATTCTTAGACAAATTACCTGATCCTTCCGATAATAATGACAAATCGAGGGCATTATTATAGTCGTACCAAAATGCTTTTTTGTTTGCCACACTCACATGCCATGTCACCTTCTCACCATCTCCCAATGTCACTTTTTCTATTGGGTTACCTTGCAGGTCACACTTATAAAGATAAAAGCGCTGTGCTTGTTTTTTAACGGCCCCTAAAAATTTATCCGCTAATACTGCAACAACCAAATCTTCAACAAGGCCGAGTAAAGAGAAGTTAACGATTGACTGTGGTAAAGTCGCATCATCTAGCTTACGCTCAAGTTCCTGTTTTGAGATAACCTTCCCGAGATTAGACTCGATGATTGCGATAGACAACTGACTCTTATGATCACCAGCCAGTTCAGTAACAACCGACTCAGAGACATATTCTTTTACTTGTAAACCGACAGTGTTAACTGCGTCACCTAGCCCCTCAGCAAATACTCTTTGTACGAGTGCTTTTAAATCTCCAAGTGTTACCAAATACTCTACATCTGTATCGTATAAATGTTGCCAAGGTACCTCTGGAGTAAAAACCGCTGTTTCGGATTGAGCAGGACCATTACCAACACGTGCCACGCCAAGTGGTGGATAAATTTTATAGGTATACTGATCAGACATGGTGTTTCCTTATCGATTTTGAGAGATAACACGCACCATTGCATATGACTATACAGATGGGGTGCCAAGTAGATTATGAATAACCAGTGTAGTCAAATACGAATAAATATCGATTACATGACATTACATCATTCAACTCTCCAAACCTGTACTCCTGACGTTGGTCTGGGTGTAACTCCCCCCCTAGCCGTCGTCCTGACGCAGGTCAGGATCCACAAGCACAAAGTGCTCCCTTTGCATGGACCCTGAAATAAATTCAGGGAGACGAAGCAAAATAAATTCAAGGAGACGAAGGAAAACAAACTCAGAAGGACGAAAAATAAATTGAGAGATACGAGGGAAAATGAATTCAGGGAGACTACAAGTAAGTTCATGCGGATGTTTACGCTATGTGCATAGGAATATAACCCAATATCGTTCATAACACATTAATTGTCGATGCGATTAACTTCGCTTAACAATGTGCTATATACATACCTATTTCAATGTTAAATTAGTAGCTAATCATTTGATGTCTTTCACAAGTTTTATATGGCACTCTCACAAATTTTAAAACCTTTAGGTATCGTTATCAGCATGACAATTCATCAACTTGCAATGGCAAACACTCCACTCAATGAGCAACTCGGCCAAAAGCTGATGCTAGATTTTCGTTATTTCTGTGAAAATGGCAAGAGTTCAGCATGTCGCACACCGATGAAAAAGCTCCCCAAAGCACTGGCGCAAGTCATCACTAAATACCACATTGGAGGCGTGATTTTATTTGCTGAAAATGTGCAAGACATCGCACAAATAATCGAATTAAACAAAGCACTTCAAAGTGCAGCTAAACAACCTTTATTTATTGCAATTGACCAAGAAGGAGGACGTGTCGCTCGTATTAACCGAGAAGTTGCCACCTCTTTTACTGGCAACATGAGCATTGGTGCAACGTACCCTAAACACGGCACTTTTTATGCCACTGAGGTTGCCAAAGCCATTGGAAAAGAACTCAACAGTTTGGGAGTTAATGTTAACTTTGCGCCCACAGTTGATGTCAATATGAATGCTGAAAATCCAGTCATCAACGTACGTTCGTTTTCGGAAAACCCCGATGAAGTTGCTAAACTGGGCGCAGCCCAAGTGACTGCCTTTGAAAATGAGCGTGTTATATCCGCTTTAAAACATTTTCCGGGCCATGGCGATACTCACATTGATAGTCATACTGGGCTGCCAAAGGTTACGCATACCCAAGACACTATTTGGCACAATGATTTAGCCCCTTTTAAGTACATCATTGATACACATGCGCCTGGCATGATCATGACAGCACATATTCAATATCCTGCTCTTGATAACAGCGAATTAACGAATAAACATGGTCAAAAAATGCTAAAACCCGCCACTATGTCGCGGGCCATAATGCATGATTTACTCAGGACCAAACTAGGCTATGAGGGAGTGATTGTTACCGATGCATTGGATATGGCTGGGATCAGTGATTTTTTCACCCCAGATCAAGCTGTTATTGAAACATTTAAAGCGGGCGTTGATATCGCATTGATGCCTATTGCAATTCGTACCCCCCATGATATTCAAAAACTGGATTCACTAATATCAAGTTTGGTAACAGCCGCCAACACTCAAGAATTAAACAAACATGACATAGCACAATCGGCAACGCGAATTGCTACGTTAAAACAACGGTTCTTAAACACTTCAACACACCCATCTATCAACATAGCGCACGCAACCTTAGGTAATCCAAGTCACCGGCAGTTAGAAGCGAACCTTGCAGTTGCAGCTATTACTGAGGTAAAAAATTCAGGACTATTACCAATAAAGCCTGTATCAACCCAGCCTAAAAAAACACACCTCCACCTTATTATGCCTGATACTCGCAAGTGCATTGCACTCGAACAAGCATTACAAAAGTTAAGTAAGCATGCCTTCCATATTACCTGTAGCAGCCTACAAGGGTTCGACCCTACAGCAGCTAATAACGCGATTGAACACGCCGATATCATAATTGCAGCTCATGCCAGCCCACAACAAAGTGCCGTAGAAATAGGGGGTATGGATGACGTAGCGGAATTATCAGATCATGGTGTATCTCGACATGACCAACCAAAAGTATTGCACCAACAAATGAGCTTAGCGAAGCGCCTGAAAAAGCCAGTCTTATTTATTAGCTTACGTGCACCATACGAAATTACAGAGTACGCGGCTATCAGTGACGCAATTTTAGCTAGCTATGCCTATAATATTGATATAGACAATAAAAATCAGGTCTCTGGTCCCGCTTTTACAGCATTAGCTCGGGTAATTTTAGGACTTGATAACGCGCAAGGTGTGTTACCCGTTACAGTGACTCTGCCTAACAAATAAATTTTCTGAGGGCCTTAACTATGGATCCATCGGCATCATTAACCGCACCTCATGCGATACGAAAAATGATCCGGGAAGGCGATTATTCAGGCCCAACCATCGGTTTTGTACCAGGTTTTACTCAATGTAATATTATTATCTTACCGAAAGAATATGCTTATGACTTCCTACAATTTTGCCATTTAAATCCAGATGCATGTTCACTTATGGCTTACAGTGATTCACCGGGTTCATATACTCTTGGAACGTTGGGTAAAGATATTGATATTCGTACCGATATTCCGCGTTATAGAGTATTCAAGAATGGCCAACTCATTGAAGATGTACACGACCTTTCTCCAATTTGGCAACCAGATTTAGTGACTTTTGCGTTAGCGAGTTACCTAAGTTATGACTATGCGCTAAATTGCGCAGGATTAAAAAGCTCAGCCATTAACCCATTGCATTGCTTGCCTTTATACATCTCAACATTACCTTGTAAAAGCGCAGGAATATTTTCTGGATTTAATGTGGTGAGTATGCGCCCTTTTACCCCATCAGATCTTGTAAAAGCAATACAAATCGGAGCACTTAACCGATCACCTCATGGCCTTCCTGTACATTGTGGCGAACCTAAAGACATCGGTATTTATGACTTAAACAAACCCGTATTTGGTGAACCAATAGACATAAATAAAAAGTGCATGCCCGTTTTTTGGACATCGAACATGACAGCTCAACTCGCAATTACCAAAATAGCGCCCAAATTGTGTATTATTAACAGTCCTGAACATTTGCTGGTCACCGACCAACAAGATGTTAGCTTAGCAATCAAATAAAGGTAAAAGCATGCTGTTAAATTGTGACTTAGGCGAAAGCTTTGGTGCGTGGACAATGGGTCTTGATACGAAAGCGATGGCAGAAATTGACTGTGCAAATATTGCTTGCGGCTTTCATGCTGGAGATCCAGATGTTATTGCTGCCACATTACAACTCGCCAAGCAGCATAACGTAACTGTCGGGGCACATCCAAGCTACCCAGATAAGCAAGGTTTTGGACGACGCTCTATGCAGATGCAACACCAAGAATTAATACATTGCCTGCATTATCAGATTGCGGCCCTAGAAGGCATGGCTAAAGTCTATGGTATTACGCTCAAGTACGTAAAACCTCATGGTGCTCTGTATAATGATATGATGCGTGACAATGCTATCTTAAAAAGTGTTTTACAGGCCATCGCCGACTACCCTAGCGATTTAAAGCTGATGATGTTAGCAACGCGCAAACAAAGTGAACACCGCCTACTTGCTAACACCTACAATGTTGCAGTTTTATTTGAAGCATTTGCTGACCGATTATATACAGATGATGGACTGCTGAGCCCCAGAAGCATGCCTACTGCGGTGCATGATAAAACAGCTTTACTTGCTCAAGTTACACAATTAATAACTCACCAGAGCGTACAAACCAATTCAGGAAAGACCCTTCCCTTGGCTGCTGATACATTATGTGTTCATGGTGACAATGAAGACAGTATTGCGCTTGTCAAAGAGATCCGTGCTTTATTGAACAACACAGCTATCGCACGCTAAGTTTGTAAAGCCCCTTTACATAGAGGCACTGTGACAAACGCACCAACAAGATTGAATAGCAACAAATATAACTTAGCTACGCTATATTTGTTGCTCTGGCCATAAGGTTGTCTTATGACCATCAATTTATTGCTGAAAAACCGTGGTGCCATTGATACCTTTGCTATGTAATAACTTAATCGCTTGGTCTTGAAAGGTTTCCGCCGCATCGCTATATGGCTGCCCTGCCCATGTGTACATATGCACATCAAGCGGTGTTACATGCGATGCATACACCCCCCAAAATCCAGAGTGACCGACGGTTTGATAATTTTTTTCTATCACCTTTTCCATAGCTAAACCATAGAACTCAGTTGGTCCTTCAAGCTCTTCTTCAGCTGTTGTTGTTTTTCGCCAGTACGACTTCAACTCGGATCGCAATGCTGCATCTAAAATAAATTGGTCACTATGTAGTGCGCTAAAGAAAGCGTTCAAATCATCTAGTGTTGAAACTATTCCCCCTCCTGCCCAAGCAAATGACGTATTAACACCCAACGCTACAACATTATGATTACCATTGAGATATTGATACTCAGGTGCATCAGTTTGGATCATAAAGAGGTGTTCAATGGGTCCCTGTCCTTTTTTAGCTTGATGATAATCCATATAGGTATGCTGCATATCAAGCGGCAAAAAAACATGCTCCTCCAATAAAGCTTCAAAAGTTTGACCAGTAAATTTTTCTAACGTCCAAGCCAACAAATCAGAATTGCTATTCCCATATAAATAGGCTGAACCAGGCATCGTTTCTAGCTCTTTGGTTAACCCCCGCTCTAATAACTCCTGTATCAATAAATCAGAGTGCCACCGCTGAGGGACATTATGATCTTGCTGTGTTAACGCCTCTAAGAAGGCGCGCGTGTCCGGTGCTTGAAAATCTTGTAAGTAAGAAACAAAATCTCTTATTCCAGTACTCTGATCCAGTAACTGCCTTATTGTGATTGTTTCCCCTTGCTTAGTGTCGCCAGAGTGATGTAAATCGCCCACCGTAAAGCCTTGTGGCATATCTGTATCAGTCAATAATGCTCCAATTGGTGTATCCAGCGTAAACAGCCCCTTTTCGATTAACTTAAATGTGACCGCAGCAGATAACGTTTTTGACACACTCGCGATCCGAAATTGATGTTCTGGTGTCATTGGCTGTCTCGTCGCTTGCTGCGCTAACCCCGCAGCATCTTGCCAAACAATGCCGTCTCCAAAATCAATGAGCGAAGCCATATTAATGATTTCACCCTCATGTTGCGTAAAAGTACTATCAAACAATGTCGATAAGGGTTCAAATATATGCTCTTGTAAGCTACCTACTTGAATCGTAATACGTTCAGAGCGTTTAAAGTTCTTTTTATCTATGGCACTGACAACATATACGTACTCTCCGGCCTCGTGCGGTAACATGAAAGTCATTTTATTAGAGCCTACCGCTTGATCGACAAACTCTGTAGTACCGGGCCCTTGAACTTGTTGCCACTCAATTGCATTTAGGTCATTATCTTCATCAGTAATATCAGCAGTAATTGTTAAGTGTGTTGTTGCGATTGCGGTAAAGCTCGTTTTTTCTAACGTAATTTTCGGTGCATGACTACTGGAACCACATGCCGTCAAAATTAAACTAGCAACCAAGAGAGTTAGTGGTTTTATCGAGAGTTTCATTGTATGCCTTTCCTTTGCTTAAAAAGTAGTAAGGCCAAAATATAGTGCAGTGTAAAAAAGGAAACTGTTGTCAATAGTTAGCATTTTGTCAGCAAATGTGAAATTGCGTTAGGATTAATTCAGACATAAAAAAACCGAGCTTCGAGCCCGGTTTTTAAAATAACCCAATCGTAAAAATAATTAATTTACAATCGCGTTATGATAAATGTTTTGCACGTCATCACAATCTTCAAGCATACCCATAAACTTTTCGAAATTTGCAATATCATCTTCATTGGTAATTTCAACTTGAGTTTGTGGTACAAACGTAATTTCGTCTACTTCAAAATTAATGTCAGGGAATGCTTCTGTCAGCGCCGTTTTTGCTTTGAAATACTCTGTATGAGGTGCAAATACTGACACTTTACCGTCTTCCACTTCAACATCTGTTACATCGACATCAGCCATCATCAGCGCTTCCAGCACAGCTTCGTCGTCATCACCAGCAAAGCCAAGTATTGAAAAGTGATCAAACATATGTGCAACACACCCTGGGCTGCCAATTTTTGAATCAGTTTTTGTAAATGGTAATCGAACATCTTTAATCGTGCGATTCGGATTATCCGTTAAACAATCAACAATCACCATACAGTTACCAGGGCCATAACCTTCATAACGTGCTGGAGAATAGTCTTCACCTGCACCACCTGCTGCCTTTTCCAATGCTTTATCAATAACATGGGCCGGTACTTGATCTTTTTTCGCTTTTTCAATTAAACGACGTAAAGATTGGTTTGTATCCGGATCAGAGCCACCATTTTTTGCGACAACGTAAATTTCTTTTCCGTATTTTGAGTTTACTTTGGTTTTTGCCGCCGCCGTTTTTGCCATGGCGTTTTTGCGGACTTCAAATGCTCTGCCCATCTTAATTCTCGTTTTATAAAATTAAATTGCCGAGATTTTAACAAGACTAAGTCAAATGAGCTAGAGCGGATCTCACTTTGTCCAATGATAATATCATTGAGTCGATAAAATCAGGCGAGGTAATTCACTAAAATGATGCATAACGAATTGCGCTTCCGATGCATAGGCTGGGACGCACTCTGGTGCATACAAACACGCTCTCATACTCGCATTGTGCGCAGCTTGGATATCATATAAATAATCTCCAACATAAATACAATTTTTGGCATTAAAATGCCACAGTTTAGCAATATGCAGTAATGCAGTTGGATCGGGCTTAGCGGGCGCATCATCACGGGTTATCATGGTTGCTATGGGAATGTGGCAATGGCGTACTTTAAGCTCTGCTGCTTTTGTATAATTACGCGTCACAATGGCCATCGGAATGCTCATATCAATTAATGCTTCTAGGCAATCTCGTACCCCAGGTAGTAACTCAGCAGTCTGTGCATCCATTAACTCATGTTGATGTACAATGTGCATTGCTTCTTGACGCATGTAAGGCGAAGGTAAATTATCAATATATGTAAGCAGGTCTTGCTCATGTGGGCAGCCAACTTGAGCTTTGATGATAGAAAAGTCAAGCCCAGAGCTTACCAAGGTGCCATCTAAGTCAAATATAACTCCCTTTATTTCAGATGACGAGACTACACTAGACGATTCGTGTTGTACTGTCGCTTGAGCCATAATATTCCTTGCCCTCTCAGCTATTTTGAATTTAACTTTAGTTTACGTTATCACCACTTGCAAAGATCACTTGTTGATGAAATTTTCTCACTATGCTATGAGCCATAACTAACGGGCTTCATTAAAAATAATTGGTAGCCAGTCATCCCCCTTATCAAAGTGCAAAGAGCGAATGCTGCCTTTTTCTTCAAAATACACCATATTAATTTGCTCTGGCCAAATATCCTGCAAAACACGATTTTGCATACTCACAATAGCATGTTTTCCTGATGATTGAGTTTCTTGATACACGATAAAAACGGCCCATCAATATGTGTCCCCAAATTAACAAGAGACAAGCGCTTGCCTCCCGCTACTTTAAAGTGGACATGCTCACTAACATAATCAGCAAATCTTTTTTGAGCTTCCATATTGGTAAATATATCCGTGTTAGTACCAAATAAAACCTCTGCAGCGTGCTCTACATCGTGGACATAATATCGATGTAACACTTCAACGTGACCATTAACACGGTTTATATGTACAGTCGTTTTGGCTGACTTTAATTGGTGTGCGACCCCAGACGAAGAAACAAACAGCAAAGACATTATTAGCAATTTAGTGTTCATCAAAAACCATCACCTTGAAATACCAAAAATATGGGTTGTTTGGTTAAGTTGCTTTTTCATACTGACTTATTAACCCAACAACACTCAGTTATAAATTGAAAAAGTGGGAACATGCTTGCCCGTCGCGTTTTATCTATACGCTTTATTCAAACAAGAAATAAAAGCTAACTTACCAAATTAGTGGTGGCGCAAACAGCTATTTTTGTTCGTTATATTGATATAATGTAACAAATATAGAAACACCCTATAAAAAGGGTATTCAGCGTTTATTAAGTAGTACAGACTAAAGTACAAGAGAAACTTGAATAAAATTCGACTTTACTGTTGCTAATTCGTGCAATGGCGGGCATGCCACTATGGTATTTCTGGTGGTTATTATGCCTATTTTTTAAATAAATAAAGAAAGCGAAAAAAAAGTGTTGATATTTGGACCAATTTATCTTTAAAATCGCGCTCTTTTTTATTTCAGGTAAAACTCACTTCAAAAAGTTGGCGTTAGTTTTGCTCTGTAATTATACCCGTTTAGTAATAGACATGTGGTGAGCAGTATGGATTTTTACATCCTAAAAAAACAAGAAAAATTAGTTGCCATCCCTGCAGATGAGCAAAACTGCAAGCAGTACTTAGATGATGGCTACTTTTATGTAGATAAAATAGCTGCTTGTAACGAAAAATCTGCACTAAAAAGGCAACAGGCAAAACAAAATAGGCTGTTTAAAACTCCTACTTTGTTGTTATTACTTGTTTTACCTATAATTATTTTTGCTTGGTTACAAATAACTCGATAAACAAATTCGTTTTGCAATGCTATATTAGCGTTTCTATGAGTATAGGGACGTTTAATGAAAGTACTGCACACATCTGATTGGCATCTTGGTCAACAATTTTATGAACATAATCGTACATTAGAGCACGATGCCTTTTTAACATGGCTGAGCAATGCACTCAAGCAGCATGCTATTGATGTGTTACTAATTTCAGGTGATATTTATCACACCGCGACACCTCCAGCACACGCTGAACAGCAACTTTACGCCTTCATTAAACAAGCAAAGCGCCATTGCCCTAATTTACACGTTATCATCATTGCGGGTAATCATGACTCCGCTAATCGTATTGAGACCGCGAAGCCATTACTGCAAGCGTTTGATACCCATGTTGTTGGCCGATTCAACAAACATAGTCCAGAAGATGTTGTTCTAACCCTCCACACTCAGCATGGACCGCTGACAGTGGTTGCAATGCCTTTTCTACGTGCAGGCGACTTAACACTCGACAATCAACACCCCGATGCGTACCAGCAAGGAGTTCACAATGCTTATCAAAGCAGTATTACTTGCGCGATGGATATAAAACAGGGGCCCTTACTTGTAATGGGTCACTTACATGCCAAAGGGGGTGATATTTCCAGTGACTCAGAGCGAAACATCACCATTGGTGGATTTGACGCCATAAGCGCAACTGTATTTACTGAGCACGCTGACTACGTCGCTTTAGGGCATCTTCATAAATCACAACGCGTCGCAAAAAGCGAATTCATTCGCTATAGTGGCACGCCGATGCCAATGTCTTTCTCCGAACGACATTACCAACATCAAGTGCTGATCGCGCAATTTGATAAGCACACTTGTATTGCAGTCGACTCCATACTCATTCCTAGGCACCAGGATGTTTGTTTACTTCCTGAAACAGGAGGCGCCACATTGGACGATTTATGTGATTTAATTGAGCAACTTGAGTGTGATATTGATGCTCCCCCACCATATATTCGACTTAAGTTAAATGCCAATGAAACGAATAGCCAATTCCGTGCAAAAATAGACGACGCACTTGCGAATAAGCACGTTCTCTTTTGCGGTATCGAACGCGTCAAAAGTAGTACGCATAATAAGCATGACTCACAACTTGAAGATTTGGGGCAGGTGGAACAACTCGACCCAGTAAGACTGCTCGATTTGGCGTTTAAAGAACATATGGATAGCGATGAATGTGCGCCGGCATCAGTACAGAAATGTCTCTGCGAAGCCCTTGCTGTTCTGAGTGAGGTCAGTGAATAATGAAACTTATCAGCGTGAAATTACATAACCTAGCATCCATTACAAATGCCGCCATTGACTTCGAGCAAGCCCCATTGCATCAGAGCGGTTTATTTGCAATCACAGGGGATACTGGCGCAGGAAAGAGCACATTACTTGATGCAATATGCTTAGCGCTTTATGGTAAAACAGCTCGCCTTAAAAATGATTTAAAAAATACCGTAGCCTTTAATGGCGACGACATTAAGTTAAACGACCCAAGAAATTTGCTACGTCGAGGGTGTGCTAATGGGAGCGCTGAAGTCACCTTTGAAGGCCAAGACAACATGCGTTATATGGCCCGGTGGAAAATAGCGCGCGCGCACAATAAAGTTGATGGCCGACTCAAAACGGCTGAACATGAGGTATTTACACTCGGCGATGATACCTTACTCGCACAGAAGTCAGCGGCGGTAAAAAAAATCGAGCAGTTAATCGGTCTTAATTTCGATCAATTTACACGCGCTGTATTACTTGCTCAACATGAGTTCGCGGCATTTTTAAAAGCCAGTAGCGATGAGCGAGCTCAACTACTCGAATGCTTAACTGGTACTGATAAGTTTAGTCGCTTGGGGCAAATAATATTCGAACAACACAAACAGAAAAAAACGGCACTAGAACAGCTGCGCCTTAGTTTAGAAGCATACTCTTTGTTAACTGACGAAGAGCTGGAAGACGTCACAAATAAAGCCCACAAGTACCATAATGAACTCGAACTATTTAAACAGCAGCAACAAGGTATCGAGCAGCAAAAAAGTTGGCTACAAGCTGGGGAGTTACTTCATTCTAAGGTAAGTAACCATACGGTTAAGTTAAACGATATTAACGAAAAAATAACCGCACAATCCGCACAATTTGAACTCGCTAACCTAGCTGATGTAGTCCAACAAATCGCAGATAACCGTACCCAATCAGAGCAGTTAAACTTACAAATAACGGCCTTAAATACGGAACTAAAAAAGGTCAACGCCATTGATCATGCAGAAGCCATATCTCAGCAAGAAAAAAAGCTGCTCGAAATAACAAAAAGAACAAAACACGCGAAGTCTGATTTTAACCGATATCAGCCAGATATTATTGCTGTAAGATCACTGGATACCAAGCGTTCAGAGAACCACTCTCAACTGACTAATGCAAAGCTGCTCGCTGAGAAAGCCCACTCTGCATTGGCGCAAACCACACAACAACAACATAACTTACACAAAGATTTAGATGAAAACACCGTCACTCAAACCAGCCTGCACACAATCCTAGAGGCTGACCCTAATGGCGCTCAAGTATTACCACACTGGCAGCACTTAAATGTATTACTCACTCAGTTAACGCAATTAACGCAGCAACAGCACGATACACAAACACAGTACAATGACGCAGTGCAGCAACATGTAAAGCTGAGCGAACAACGCGGCCCTCTATTGACGAAACTCGCTCAACATCAAGCCGACAATGACCAGATCGAAACTCAACTCGAGCAACTAAAAACAACGCTAGGTCAACTCGATTATGAAGCCATGCAAAAGCGTCGTTTTGCACTACAAAACTGCATAGCGTACAAAAACGAACAAAATAGTATCGATGCGGAGTTAATCCAGTTACAAGCCCGTTTAGATAAAACACGCCATCAACAACATACACTTAATCAACAATTACAAGATGCCGAAAAACAAACCGAATTATCGAAGCAACGGCTTATTCTCACACAAGATAATTACAATCAGGTGCAATTACGCGCCAGTGAAAATATCAGTGCCTTACGTGCAGCGTTACAGCCAGGCAAAGAATGTGTTGTATGCGGGGCAACTGAGCATCCATATGGTGTTGAACATATTGACGAGCATTGGCAAAACCTCTTAAATGATTTTAAGCAGCAGAATGAGCATGCAGAACATGCGAATCAATTAGCGCAGCAACGTTACTCTGAGCATCTTGGTGCAATAGAACAAATTAACGCTCAGCTGCAAGTAACGCTACAACAACAGGCCCAACTCAAGCAAAAGTGGCAGCAGGTTAAAGACCAATTAGCCGCACTTGACGACATTGCTGATTGGACGACACAAGACTGTTTATCAGAACTAGATTCGATAGAATCGCAACTAAAACAATACAGTGCACTAACACAACAACAGCAGGCTGCTTGGCAACAATTTCAGCTTTATCAAAGCCAATTACAAGTAACTCAATCAGCCCTACAAGACCTAGATAAATCACTTCACTCTAATGAGCAAACACAGCAGCATAATACACAACAGCTTACGCGGGTAAGTCATGATATAACTGCATTGTACAACCAAGCACATACTTTGTTTACGGACCCAAATTGGTGGAATGTATTCTCAACAAACAACCAACAAGCTCTATCTGAGCTTGATAGCCGTATCACGCTATTGCAAACAACAGACACTCAATTAAATGAGTGTAATACCAAGCTACTGACGCTAAAAAATGAATTAAGTGTTACCATGATTCAAATAAAGGAACAACGCCTACATTTGGAAAGAACGCAAAGTACCGTTGATACCTTAACTGCTTTATCACACCAATTAAATGCTGAACGGGCGCTGTTATTGCCTCTTGATGACAGCCCAGACCAATGGCATCAGCGATTACAAAATACGCTTGAACATGCTGAAAGCGAGCAACAAAAACTGCAAAATACCTTAGTGCAGCTTACTCAAGCACAGCAAGAAAAAACCTTAAAGCTTGATAACTTACAACAACAAATACGCCAAAACAATGAACAACAGCACATTGTTGAGCAACGCTTTAATGACTGGATTTTAGTCCAGCAACATGATTACCCTCAATTAAATAGCACTCTCGTACTTGATATTTTGTCTCAAGACAACACTCAGTTCGTAAAATTAAAAGCATTACTTGAGCAGTTAAAAATACAACAGAATCAAACACAAGCAACCTTAACGCACTTGCAAATCGAGCACCATGAGCACCAACAACTCGCTCTCACTGATTTACCATTGAGTGCGCTAGAAGAACAATATCACGAGCTCAATACACAACGAGAAGTAACTCAAAACCTATGGCTAGAATGTAATACGCAACTGACACAGCATACTCAAAACACCAAACAATTGCAGACGAGAAAAATGCAACTGTTACAACAACAAGCGACGTATGAACATTGGCACTTGCTCGATAAGCTATTAGGCGATGCCACCGGAAAGAAACTTCGTAATATCGCGCAAACACAAACTTTAAGAATACTATTGCAATATGCAAACCTTCATCTAAAGAATTTATCCAAACGCTATAAACTCAGTGTGATTGGTCAATCTCTAGACATTGCAATTATTGATAAAGACATGGCAGATGAACAACGTTCTGTTAATACCCTCTCTGGTGGAGAATCTTTCTTAGTTTCTTTAGCATTGGCATTGGGACTTGCGTCATTATCATCAAATAAAGTAAAAATTGGTTCATTATTTATTGATGAAGGCTTCGGGACTTTAGACCCCGAAACATTGAGTGTTGCGCTAGATGCGCTAGACTCACTTCAAGCACAAGGACGCAAAGTAGGTGTTATCTCTCATGTGAGTGAAATGACCGAACGCGTTGCTACACAAATACATGTTAAAAAACAACCTGGCGGCTATTCAAGTATTACGGTAAAAGGATAAAACCATGCCTCATTTTCAGGGTGATGAAGCTAAGCGATATGATTCAAACATTATTAAGTTGGTACCAGGCTATGAGTTGTTACATCAACTAACAGCGGCACAGCTGGTTACTTTATTGCCTGATGAATCAACGATTCTCGTAATTGGTGCTGGCACAGGTAAAGATATTATTGAGCTTGCTCAGCATAACGACAGCTGGCACTTTGTTGCTCAAGATATTTCTTGTGACATGCTCAATATAGCTAAGCTACAACTTACACATCACGGCCTTGCTTCACGCGTTACATTTCACTATGGCGCACTCTCAGTATTAGATATGCCCGTTGATGCTGCAATTTGCTTACTCGTCATGCACTTTTTACCTGATACAGGAGAAAAGCACGCATTACTTAAATCGATTCACCGAAATCTACAACCTAAAGCACCTCTTTTTCTAGCCGATTTAGTTTCACCTGAAACACAATTTGAGCGAGAGTCTCAGTTATTAATGTGTCGAAGTTTGGGGTTAACTGAAGTAGGGGAGCAACGCATGCGACACAACTTAAATCACGAGTTCTACCCGCTAGAGCGAATGCGCTTGGCTGAACTACTCGATCAAGCGGCATTCTCAAGTGCAAACTGTTACTTCAAAGCACTTGGTTTTTCTGGTTTTGCTTGCCGCGCTTTGTAGCAATATAAGCAAGTTGCTTTTCGAGTGTTTTTAAGCAAAACGGCTTCACCATTATACCGTCAATTTTAGCAGAGATTAGTTTGAGCAATATTCGCTTATTATCTTCACATGTGACGACCAATATGGCTGTATCAGCACAGTTTAGTTCATGCTTAACCTTATCGATTAACGTTGAGCCGTCCATTTTCGGCATATTTAAATCTGTCACTAACAAATCAAATGTCTGTTTCTTTAAGTATGACATAGCCTGAATACCGTCGGTTGCTTCGGTAATATCAGCGTATTCAAGCCGCCTCAGCATGTTTATCAACACGTGACGCATTAAGGGCATATCATCCACAACGAGTATTTTCATTCCCTAACAATGACTCTTTTTCCAACAATATTAATTTGAGATTAGTCTAGGCTTTTCAAAATGCCACATAATTTACTGATTTTGATATTGCTAAGTTGCCTATAATCAAAATAAGGGCAAATCACCAAATTTAACTTTGGATCAATAGCAAACTCTTCGTCTATCCATATCAAAGAGTTGGTAAAAATATGATCTCGCAATATTTTTTTTGCATAACCTCGACCTGCAATAATGTGATACTTGTAGCTTTTATCAGCAAAATTAGGGGGACTGAATAGCAAAACCTCATGACTATGTTGCTGAAGTAAGCATTTATCTCGATATTCTTGCCACGTTTTATGCTTAGTAAAATCGTGATCTTTATGATTGAATTCCGCGATAAATTTAGCGTAAACATTAAATATTTTCCGCCAACCATTACCACAAACCGCATTTATAGCTGTGATTTCTCCACTGGCAAGTGGTTGTATTATATCTAAATAATTATATTCCGACATAGGAGGAGGGCGTTCAATATAAACTGCAAATATGCCGTTTTTCACACCAAAACCATGAGTTAGTATTTTCATGATTTGGCGCGTTGCAGAATACGATCTAGTGCATTGCCAAATGCTTGTTTATCCGTTGCAGATAGCTTTGCTGGGCCGCCACTCATTTCTACGCCGCTACTGCGCATGGTATCCATAAAATCACGCATATTTAAAATCGACTTAATATTATGCTCAGTGTACTCTTCTCCTCTGGGATTTATTGCATGTACATTGAGCTCTACAACCTCTGCAGCCAAAGGGATATCAGAGGTAATGACAATATCACCTGCTTGTACACGTTTCACAATTTCATTGTCTGCGATATCAAAGCCTTGGCTGACCCGTAACAAACTTACAAAGCGCGTCGCAGGGACCCTCATAGCATGATTTGCGACTAAGGTTGTTGGCGTTTGAGTTCGCTCAGCAGCGCGAAAAATAATCTCTTTGATCGGTGTAGGACAGGCGTCAGCATCAACCCAAATTTGCATAATATAATCTCTATCATTGTTGGTAGGTAAAATAGTGATCTTACCCCTTATTGTAATCGTAACCTACTTTAATTTGCATTAATTCAAAACGATAAATCGAGGCTGAGTCACCATGCATCAAATGATAATATTCACCTTAACATGTGTACTAAGCGCCTGTACCGGCATTCCTCAGGGAGTCAAACCCGTTACTAATTTAGATATAGGAAAGTATCAAGGTAAATGGTATGAAATTGCCAGACTTGACCATCGTTTTGAAAAAGGGATGAGTCACGTAACAGCAAATTATAAAGTATTATCGGACGGTACAGTACAAGTCATAAACCAAGGCTACATTGAAGAAAAGTCTAAATGGAAACAAGCTATTGGCACTGCGAAATTTGCCCATAATACCTCTGTAGGCCATTTGAAAGTGTCTTTTTTTGGCCCTTTTTATGGTTCTTATATTATATTTGAACTTGATCATCAACAATACCAATTTGCCTATGTAACCAGTTACAATAAAAAGTATTTGTGGCTACTCTCTCGCACCCCCACGGTTTCGACACAACGTCTTGAACACTTTAAAACAACGGCGCAAGCAAAAGGATTTGATGTTCAATCTCTGATTTATTTGAATCACACTAAATTAGGAAATATGTAAACCCCCTTTACAGTCAGTCAATAACCCCTGACCAATCAATGTATTATAACTGTCTGAAAAAATTAATATAACTGTCAGGTACATGTAACAGGTCCACTCCACACTGCTATTCGGTTTAAAACAATAATGAATGATAGCAATCTGGAGTAACTGATGAATCGCGTAGCATATTCTCTTATCGCAAGTGCCGTCACACTAGCGCTAACGGCTTGTAATGGTGATGACGGAGCACAAGGAGTAACCGGTGAACAAGGAGTTCAAGGTGAAACAGGTACGAATGGTACGAATGGTACGAATGGTACGAATGGTACGAATGGTACGAATGGTACGAATGGTACGAATGGCACGAATGGCACGAATGGTACGAATGGCACGAATGGTACGAATGGTGGAGCTGGTCTAATTCGTATTGCGACCTTACCAGCAGGTGCAGAAGTGACAGGATTACATTTAACCAAGCAAGGGGATTTGTTTTTTAATATCCAGCACCCTAATGATGCAAATACCGAAGTAGACACGCTCAATAACACACCTTTTAATACAGGTACTGTTGGCGTACTTACTGGTGTAAACTTCAATGAATTACCACGTAATATCGTCAGCTCTCCCGTACCTGCCACCTCATCAGCGCTTGAGCAGCAGACGGTTGTATCCGCCATTGGTCAATACCAAATACTGGGTCAAACCGGTGATACTTTCTCCGAACTCAACGAAAAAAGCCTGTCTGGCGGATTAGGTGTCATATATGGCCTTAATACAAAACAAGAAATCATCAAAAACAACATGCCTGATTTTAATGGCTTTATCCCAACTGGTGACAACACAGGTTATTTATTTACTAACTGGGAAGACTACCCTGGTGGTATGAGCCGCTTGAAAATGAGTAAAACGACCAATGGAGCTTGGTCGGTTGAAGAAGCAATGATGGTTGACTTTGACTCGGTTAAAGGTACAGCTGCAAACTGCTTTGGCTCTGTCTCACCATGGGGAACTCCCCTGACGTCTGAAGAATGGATTGTAAATTCCACAGTAGACACCACAACCAATCCGACATGGAATAAGCCCACAGACGTGGGATCTCGGTTAGAAAACTTCAGACAATTTCTTGCACCTGAATTTCCAAACCCTTACCGCTATGGATATATCGCTGAAGTCCAAAACCCAACAACCGACACACCTGACGTTGTTAAACATTTTACAATCGGTCGCTACGAACATGAAAATTCAGTCGTGATGCCTGACCGTAAAACAGTGTATTCATCACAAGATGATACCGGCGGCGTACTATTTAAATTCATTGCAGATCAGCCTGAAGATCTCAGTTCAGGCACATTATATGGTGCAAAGTTAACCCAAGATACTGGGCTTAGTGATCCGGTCGTTACTGGGTTTGACATTGAGTGGGTAGAATTGGCGTCTAATACGAATGCACAGATAGAAACATGGGTAGCGCAATATGATGATATTACCAGCGCTGACTATGTAGAAGGCAAAACCAGCTACATTTCTGTTGCTGATGTACAGGCGTGGGTTGATGGTAAAGCAACCTATCCATCCGTTGCAGAAGGTGGCAGCCCAATTACTGCTGGTAAGCCTATGGACGACCGAGTTGCCTTTTTAGAATCACGACAAGCAGCTAAGTTAAAAGGCGCTACAGCTGAGTGGCGTAAACTCGAAGGGATCAGCATCAACCATGATCGTGTACTGGAAGCCGTTACCGGCCAAGATGTTATTGCTGACGAAATTGTTAAAAGTGCCTATATGTATATTGGCATTGCAGATTTAGATAACACTATGACCGATGGTGAAGGCGACATTCAGCTCTCTCCACGCGTAAAAGATTGTGGTGGTGTTTATCGCGCAGCAATTGATAGCAACTATAACCTAACTCGTATTGAGCCCGTCGTTATGGGGGGTACATATCGCTCAAGTCTCACCGGTGCTGAACGTTGTGATGTCAATCAGCTATCACAGCCTGATAATGTCATAGTGATGCGAGATGGGCGCATTCTCATTGGCGAAGATGGTTTTCAAGAAAACAATACGCTATGGATGTACGACCCAAAATCTAAATAGTGTAATTACTTATTACTCGCAATAGCGGTAACCAAGGTGTTACCGCTTTTTTCGCAGCAAAAATAGAAGTCATAAAAATGAAATGCCACGTACTTATTCTATTACTTATACCAGCAACGCTTTTGCTTGGGTGCTCCGAGCACAGCTTACCAACGACTCAATCACCTGTTATTACTGAAACGTCAGCCCCGTATCAACCTGGCGATAATATCCCTGCGCTGGATTATATGAAACACAATGAAACTTATAATGCAGAGTCAGTGATCCCGCCGCAGTGTTATACTAAAACGGACGGCGTAAACAACCCTTGCTATGCCTGCCACCAAACTGACACAACAGATCAACACAGACCAAACCAAATGGCCGATGGTAATTTACAAGGTGCGTATGAGTTCTCAGACCTTGGCGCAAAAAACCATTGGAAAAATCTATTTATTGATCGCACACACTTAATCAGTGGTATTTCGGATGACGTAATTCTTGATTGGATCAATCAAGATAATTACAGCGAATTCATTAAAACCCAACAAGCAAATACAGATTGGAAAGGGGAGATCACGCCCATTGAAAACCTTGCATATCCAGAGAAAGCATTTAACGCTCTAGGTATTGCTAAAGATGGCAGTGGGTGGGTAGCCTTTAATTACAAGCCATTTCCAAGTACATTTTGGCCCACTAATGGTTCTACGGGTGATGTCATGATCCGGTTACCAAGCGAATATAGACAACAGCAAGGCGTGTACAATCAAGATGTATATGTGGCAAATCTCAGCTTAGTAGAATTGACACTAAAAGGCCTGAAAAATATTTCAACGCCTCCATTAAACGAAAAGCGTATCGGTATCGACCTTAACCAAGATGGCAAATATACAACTATTCAAAACATCAAGGTACGATCGCATTACGTAGGCGATGCACAATCACCACTCGCCTACCAACTCTACCCTGAGGGAACTGAGTTTTTGCATACGGTACGCTATATTGGTGTAAATGATAACGGCACCATATTCAATGCGCCTCGCATGAAAGAAGTGCGTTATATGAAAAAGCACAATTTCAAATCAAAACAAGAGCTTGCTACTTCTTACTATCGTGAGGCTAAAGAGAAAGCATTCGAAAATTTACCACAAACACTGTATTTAGGTGACGCTGGTATCAATAACAGCTTTGGCTGGACAATTAATGGATATATTGAAGATGGACAAGGAAAATTAAGACCACAGCATAAACAAGAATTGGCATTTTGTAATGGCTGTCACAAAACAGTTGGCGCGACATACGACCAAACATTTTCATTTGCTAGAAAAGTCACTGGCGCAGCGGGCTGGGGCTATATCGATTTAAAATCAATGACAGATGTGCCCAATAAAGGAGAATCTCAAGGGGAGTTTTTAACCTACATGCAGCGTGTTGGAGGAGGGGACGAGTTTAGACAAAATCAAGAAATGTTGATGCGTTGGTTCACTAAAGATGGACAGGTTGACATAAAAAAAGTGACCTCAGCAACCAACTTATATGAGTTAATCACGCCTTCGCCTACTCGAGCACTTGCATTAAATAAAGCGTACCTCAGCATCGTAAAAGAACAAAGTTACCTCTTTGGCCGAGATGCAACATTAGGTAAGGCGCGTAACGTATTAGAGTATATTGACGATAGCCAACAACCATTAAAACCCAATCATCGCTATGTGTGGGACATGCAATTAGCATGGGCTAAGCAATAACGAAAACGATTCGTACTCTTCTAAGTTAGTAAAATAGCGCTCTCAGTATAGATCAATATTTTACTAACTTAATCGAGCGCTCAGCACAAAAATGTTTAAATATTCACTCTTTCAGATCACCATTTTACCAACATGTATTTTATAGATCGGTATTTTACCAACTAGGTACAAAGGTAGATCATTATTTTACTAAGTTAATTCTTTTAGATCATGATTTTACTAACTTAATGCCCTGCTAAGTCAAATATTTCCTCGAAATATAAGTCTAAAAGCACTAGATAGTATGCCCAAGCCTCCTTGAGATCACTATTTTACTTACTGATATAATTCAAAACTAGGTAAAGATCAGATTTTTACTAAGATGAGTTCAGAAATGTGCTGAATAGATCACATTTTTACTAACAAAAAGAAGGGAGTTTAAACTGAGATCACTATATTACTAAGCTTAGTTGGTAATATAGTGATCTCTATAAGGCTTGAATCAACTCGTTATGGAAAATAAGCCTTAATAATGCAAAGTAAGCTGTAATATCCGTGATTAAAGCCATAGACCTATGCATGTTGCACTGATTAAAGTCGGCAGTACGTAAATTAGTGATCTCAATTTAGTGGGATGATAACTTAATAACAAAACCAGCAAAATGATTGATATAGCCATATAACCAAAAAACAACACACCGCCATATCCAGCTAGATCCCAGAGACTTATTATAATGCTCGTGATTAAAGCACACCATGCAATCATAAGCATTCGCCGCCCCAGCACTGCATCAACCCTTTTAGCAAATACAGCTTTACAGTGACTATTTTTTATCAATGCAAAACAAGAGAAGCTTGTAAAACACAGTAAAAAAGCAAGTAACTGTGTCATGTGCTTCTCTCCTTCAACTTAAATGTACCAACGTCATTTGCTTTTTCTTGTGTTGCAAGTTTGTTCATTTGTATAAAAAAGCCGAACGCGGTCAAGATACAAAGCAAGTCAAAACCTGCCAATATCCACTGCTGTTCGAGTAGATAGCTGATCAGGTTTCCTTGTGTCGTAAGGGCATTGCAAATAGGTAACAAAAGCCACAAAATGACATTGAGTTGTGCCAACTGTTTCCACTGTTTTGTACCCGCTCGGTATATAGCAAGCACGGCCACACAAAGCCAAGTCACAAAAAATAGATGTACCTCCATATCTGCACGATTAGATAAATCATTAGGTAATAGTCGATTTGCATAGAAAAATGCGGTCGTCGCAATAGGTAACCCCATCAGCGTAGCCAAGTTCAATGCCTCAACCAGCTTTAAGCCAAAACCTGGTTGCTCATTGGATTTCATACGTGCGTGAATTCGTTTCGCCCACATTACAGCACCACTTGCAATCATCACACAACCAGCGATACCACAAATAAAATATAACCATCGCAACCCAGGTAAAGCCAAACGCCCAGTATGTAAAGCAATCATGCCATCATATAATGTTTCACTCGGTGATAAATCAGTATTTGCCGACGTCTTTAATTCTCCAGTGACCGCACTATATACCCACACTGGCATCTCATCTTGTACTTGAGTACCGGTGTTCGCATAAAATTTCACAATCGCAGTTTCATCGAATGGGTGATCTAAAATAACGCGCTTTATATCTACGTTTGGCCAGTTAGTATAAAATTGATCTACAAGCTGTTTCATGGGTAACATTTCGACTTGTTTACCTGTTGCATCAGCATGTTGCCTCGCAGAATTAAGGTCTGCAAAAAAAGCGCGATTTCCCCCTTCATACTGTGTCATTGCTGGATAAGGGAACAGCATGAAAATGAGCGTTACTAAACCGGTATATGTGATCATAATATGAAAAGGTAGCGCCAAGACAGACGATAAGTTATGCGCATCTAGCCACGTCCGAACTCCCTTTGCACTGCGAAATTGAAACATATCTTTAAAAATGCGCTTGTGAATCACCACACCCGAAATTAAGCCAATTAACATAAACAAGCTAGTAAATGACACAATCCACCGGGCAACCGTGCGATCCATATAGTGCAAGTCAAAATGCAATCTATAAAAAAAATGTCCGCCTTTGGTATCTCGATACTCAGCAAGGAGCGACTGTGAATTAGGATCCATGTAGTTATCTTGCCATTTACCTCGAACCCCATCGTCGCCCTTCTCTCGGTATGAAACGGCCATGGTATGATTACGCTCATTAGGTAAACCTACCCACCAAGTTTCGGCCTCAGGCGCTTTCATAGCTAAGTGCTCTAAAGCTGTACTAATCTGCTGCCTTTGAGCTGCAACGCGATTTAATTGCGGCTGCACATCGTGTGCGGCGGGTTGTGCCCATAACGTAATTTCATGACGAAAAAAACTCAGTGTCCCAGCAAAGAAAATCAGAAATAATAGCCAACACACGAGTAAGCCAGTCCAAGTATGCAACCATGTCATTGAACGGAAAAAATTCTCTTTCATAACCAACCTTTGATAACTGCCAGCAAGAAAATCTGACTTGCGCTTAACGCAATTAACCAGCCATATATTTTCACGAGCGAGCGCACACTAAACACCCATATAAATACACACGTATAAACTAAAACACTCAAGCTCACAGCGAGTAACACAGAGTCTGTTTTAGATAGAGGCACTAATACAGCTAAAAGAGACACTGATATTGCTGAAAATATATAGCCACCGAGAATTGCCGCAAGAAACCGTGAGCACACTAAAAATGCAGCACTTTGAAACCAAGCACTAAATTGGGGTATAACCACTATAAAACCCTAGGAAATAACAAATTGAAAAATAAATTATGCTAAATTAGACACAAAAAAGATAGTCATTCTCATTTGTATTTATATGTAAATATGGCATATTCGAAAGTTTATTTAGAAACTGCCTACGCAAATCCCAAACTATCAAGAAATACGTAAAAATCAGTGTATACTTTCGTAAGGTATTCGTATGCCATGGCGATAGGTAAGGCACCACATTATTGTGACTATTTTTGATGATATTAAAAAATGTAGAATTTGCCATGATACTTTGCAGCTAGGTGCTAATCCAGTTGTTCAAGGTAATGAAAGTGCACGTATTCTTATCGCAGGACAGGCGCCAAGTAAAACTGTCCATCAAACAAATAAACCATTTAATGATGCCAGTGGAACTCGACTCAGAGCATGGTTAAATGTGACGGAACGTACTTTTTACGATCCGAGTCTATTCGCCATTGTACCCATGGCGTTTTGTTACCCTGGCAAGGGGAGCAGTGGAGATCTACCACCACCTCCTATTTGCGCAAAAACTTGGCGCTCACAATTGCTGAAACAATTCTCACAAGTAAAACTGACTATTGTTATCGGTCAATATGCTCAACAATATCATTTTCCAAATTTTACAAGTGTCACGGAACAAACGAGCATTTGGCAATCTCTGCTTCCAAGCATGATTGCTCTGCCTCATCCGAGTCCCAGGAATCAGCATTGGTTGAAAAAAAACCCTTGGTTTAGTAACGAGCTACTACCAGAACTGCAAAAAATAACACACAAAGTTATAACAAAAGTTAAATAAAACCGGAATCCAATTGCGTATTTTTGATTTATTACGCATAATTCCATCAACACACCATAACAATAATAACATTAACATTTTCAAAGGATTTGAATATGCTTTATAAAATTACTGGTTGGGCAGCGATTATACTCGCTTTATCTGCGTTACTCCCCAGCTATCAAACAGGTGCTTTATCTGTCATAGGCTTTTACTTGTGTCTTTTCTCACTACTGATAAGTGCTTTTGCAAGTCACTTAGGGAATTACTTCTATTATCGACTTGTATTTTTGATTGCCGTTATTAATGTTTTCATAATTAATGATGGTACTCGGGTTATGCTACTTATCAAACAAACCGACTGGGTCTATATCGGTTCAATGTATGGCATATTTTTCGTGATCGGGAGTATTTGCAGCTTTTTGCTCAGACGGGAAGACGCTTCTAGCCAAGATGCATATGAAGCGACCAATAAAAAAGTCACTCAGTCACAATTATAAATCAAATTTATGACTCAAATGCAAAAGCGTGCAACTCTTCTCCTGACAAACGATTAATTATCCATTCGTTTTGCTGCTTAGCGCCAATGCTATGATAAAAATCAATCGCGGGTTGATTCCAATCTAAAACCACCCACTCAAAACGGCCGCAATCTTTTTCAATCGCCAGACGGGCAAGATATTTCATAATTGCTTTACCTGCGCCATTACCACGCTTATTTTGAGCAACGTATAAATCCTCTAAATAAAGCCCGTACTTCCCCAGCCAAGTTGAATAATTAAAAAAGTAAACCGCAAACCCTATGGCTTCCCCTTGCTCTTCACAAATCAATGCGTGAGCTCGCACATCTTCTCCAAATAACTTCTCTTCGATATCAGCTATTGAGTTAAGCACCGCCTCGGGTTCTTTTTCATAGATAGCAAGCTCATTGATAAAATGTAGAATCGTTGCAGCATCAGATTGCTCAGCTACACGTATTTGCAGTGTCATTATGGTTTTCCCTTAGTGAATTAACAAACCTCAGTGTATGCTAAAAAAACACATGTATTAAGTGCATATATTGCACTGAGTGAATGAATTCCATGCATAATATATCAAATATAGATTTAAACTTGCTCAAACTTTTTTCCGTTTTGTATCAAACGGGTTCAGTCAGTGATACCGCTGATGTGTTAAACATCAGTCAATCTGCATGCAGTCACGCATTAACTAGATTACGGCAAAAACTCAATAATGACCTATTTATTCGCATCGAAAATAAAATGGAACCAACACTGTTTTCAGAAAACTTAGCGGCAAAAATATTGCCAGCAATGGAGATATTGCAATTGGGGCTAACACCGATTGAGCAATTCAACCCCAACGCCGATACAACTTATGTTATTGCTGTAACAGATTACACAGCATGGTGCATGCAACCATTGCTAGAGCACATTCAACGTTATCACCCCAATATCTCAATTCGACTCGTCTCACTTGAACAGCGGATCCCTGAAGAAAAATTGAAATCTGGGAAAATTGATCTTGCGTGTGGCTTTGCTCACCAAGCTGAGCCTTCACAAAGCATTTCAGGTGTGACTTGGTTTGCAGACAATTATGTTACTGTCATGTCTACACAGCACCCACTTGCTGATCAAAAGAGCATTTCTTTAGACGATTTTATTGCATATCAACATGTCTTGATCGCACCTTGGAACGAGGGGAGAGGAGTCGTAGATAAAGCACTCGTCAAGCATAGAACAATACGGAAAATAGCACTGACGACCCCCTATGTACTAAATGCACCCTATATGCTCAATAACACCAGTTGGTTACTGACATTACCGCAACATTACGCCCGTTTCGTTAAAAAACAATTGGCCTTAAAGATATATCAACCTCCTGTCGCGGTGCCAAACTACAACTTAAAATTTTATATACATAAAACTCGTCTACAAGATCCAAAAATTATGTGGTTCAAAAATACACTACACACAGTCTTTGATCATATTACTGAGGAGTGAGTGAACCAACAGCACCTTACATTACGTATGTATAAAAACCTTCCGTATTAAGGACATCCAAGATGAAAACCATAGTGTTTGTCATTGTCATGCTAATGAATATAAAGTTGGTATACGCAACCCCTATGAGCTTATTCATAGAAAACCCGAAGGCAGTAGGAAGTACAAGCCGTATGAGTTATTTATTTTGGGATATTTATGATGCAACGCTCTATGCTCAAAATGGCCACTACGATGCTGCTAAACCATTTGCTTTAAAAATCAATTACTTAAGAGACTTATCTGGACATGATATCGCTAACCGTTCGATTGATGAGATGGAAAAACAAGGTTTTAACAATCATCAAAAGTTACAGCTATGGCGGGTTACTATGCAAAACATTTTTCCTGATGTTAAAAATGGCACTCAATTATTAGGTGTTAGAAATGCAGCCGGAGAAAGCGTTTTTTACAATGATGATCAGCTCATTGGTCAAGTCAATGACACTGAATTTACCTCGCACTTTTTTGCCATTTGGCTTAACGAACGCACATCGGAGCCGATGATGAGAAAAGAATTATTGGCACTTGAGGAAGCACCATGAAAAAAGGGTTATTTGCTGCAACGCTATGTATGATAATCAGTGGCTGCGGTGTATCGATTAAAGGTGAGGTGTATGAAGATGCTACACCGTATTTCGACCCATTCAAGTTTTTCAATTCAGACGTAAAAGCTTGGGGTATAGTACAAGATAGGTCCGGCCAACTCATACAGAGGTTCACCGTTAATATTCGCGGTAGCGTGAGCAACAACAATGTACTTACCCTTGATGAAACGTTCAAATACGGTGTCGGTAACGGCACACTAAAGCGAGTATGGAAAATTGAAAAAGAGGGTGCTAAACAGTTTCGAGGCACTGCATCTGATATAAAAAATAACGCAACAGGCAGAGTTTACGGCAATGCCATGCAATGGAGTTACAACATGGAGCTACCGGTTAATAGTACAAGTTACACCGTACACTTTGACGACTGGATGTGGGCGTTTGATAGCGATACTATTGTAAACCGTTCTTATATCAGTAAGTTTGGCATCGTAATGGCCGAAGTAACCATCTTTATGCAAAAGCAACGCTCAACAAGAGACCCACATTAGTCGGTTTTTTTACAGTGTAAACGAAGTATGTAATTCATGCTCACTTTGTTCTCCGGCACAAAAGTGAGCATAGCCAGATATGGTTTTCAGCTGTCCAATTCCACTGCCTGCAACAACCGTTAAAGAACCTTTGGCCTCGCCCTTGTCGAATTTCCCTTCATGAGATAGTGCAAACTGTCCGTTGCAGTTGTTGTATTCACCAGTAAAAACTTCTATTCCAGTAAAGACCGCACTGCCATCGGGCAAATAACATAAACTATAATGCGTTATGGAGTTGCCTTGCAAAACACCGATATAGTGTTTTTTAATCGTGGCGCTGCGTATAGTCGTTTCATTCATGCTTTCTTTGCAGATATCACTCTCTTGCCAACTTTCTATGGTAAATTTTGTCATAACTTTTCCTATAATTCACGGTGTATGGCAAGATTACAAAACCTTCTCTGTTGGTAATTGTAAAAATGCGACAACTTAATACTCATTCCAAACCAAGTTCAGGCGTATACCATGCCAACAAAAGCACACTTAATTATAATCTAAAAAAGTATCAACCATCTGAAAACTTAAAACGTCTCGTTGATTGCTATTGGTTTGTATCATGGCAACTCGAATGCGGAGCTACTTGGATACAGCGAAATTTACCTAGCCCTAATATGCATTTAATTTTTGACCAGCAAAGTCTATATTGTACGGGTGTTATGACGCACGCATATGAAACGCCGTTACAGGGTAGCAAAACCTTAATTGGTGTGAAGTTTCGTGTCGGTGCACTCAATACAATACTTCCGTATCCTCATCAGGAGCTGCAAAATTTGCATTTTAATAGTGGTTTTCTTTTTGATGAATGCCAAAGTGATGCACTGCATAACACGGAAAATCATCAACTATGTATTACAACTCTCAACCAGCTTCTGTCACATCTTCCACAACCTGACGATTCACAAGAAAAAATGAATAGAACTTGGCAAATTCTAGCAAACAACCCCACCATAAATACCGTTGATCAATGGGCCAAGCAATCTCAATTGTCAGTCAGAACATTGCAAAGGCTATGTATTAAACATATTGGCCTTGCACCTAAATGGTTACTCAGAAAGCAACGCTGTATACATGCTTTGCAACTCTTAGAAGAGGAAAAAGTTGATATATATGATGTGATTACATTGCTCGGCCTCACCGACCAGGCTCATTTAATTAAAGAATTTAAAAAAATACTTGGCTTGACACCTAATCAATACCTCAAGCTGTAAAGGGGTTTTACATCTACTCCAACAAGTGCAATCGATTAAGCTGTTTTTCTAATGTGTTCATGTTAAAAGGCTTGATCACAAAGCCATTTACTTTCGCTAACAACGCTTGCTGTACTTTTTCTTTATCACTTTCGCAAGTCACCATTAGCAAAGGTGTATTCGCTAATATTCGATCTTGCCTGATCGCTTGCAATAATTGTAGTCCATCAATCTTAGGCATATTTAAATCAGAGATAACTAAATCATATGGCCGACTTTTTAATAAGACCATTGCTTGATAACCATCAACCGCCTCATCAATATCTTTAAACCCAACGTGGCGTAACATATTTATCATCACATGTCGCATAGATGCCATATCATCAACTACGAGTATACGCATTGGGCCTCCTTACCTAGATTAAAAACAAACGATTATGAGCGCGCTAAAACTTAGTAGATAATGAGTGTAGCCTATATCTCCTATCTTGAAAGTAAGCGATAGCATTGAATTCAAATATCAATCTCTGCGCTTTAAAAGCAATGCTAAGATAGCAAGTCAATGCATTAAAAAGTTGTGTATCAAATTTTAGTCAAAGCAGATATGAGACAATAATAGAAAGATGTAATGCGTGACATTTGCACGTTTTACGGATTAAATAGCGTAGTACGATGAATAACCGCACAAGGGTAAACCAAGTAATGACATGTGATGATCATGATTTTATTGAAATAGCTTGCCTGTATAACTATTCAATCAAAATAACAACTCGCTCGGCGGATAACTACCAAGGTAGGGCCCTTGATACGCAATATAATCAGCAACGACAACAGTGCATATGCATAGTATGTGATGAACAACCCATACTCATTGAATTAGACACTATCGCAGAAATACACGTATTGACGCCTAATCCCCACTTCAACTACCTACGAGTTTAATGGCAATTCCATAAACACACTTAACGAATTGTCACGATACAAACCAAACCTTTCACATCGAGAAAACCCGAGGCTTTCATACAAGTTGATCGCTTCAGTTTGTTTACTACCGGTTTCTAATCGCATAAGGGGGATTTGTGCTTCGCCTGCATAATGTAAAAGTGTTTGCATTATACGACGAGATAACCCTTTACCACGGTAACTCGGCTTCACATATAACCGTTTAAGCTCACCGTACAGGGTATTATCAAACTGTTTTACAATTGCACCACACGCAACGATGCCATCGTCGTTCATTAAGCCAATGCCATGTACGTTCGGTTGTTTTAATTCTGGTAATTCAAGTGACTGTGCACTTGCCACGGGATATAAGGA
The DNA here is from genome assembly GCF_018100875.1 of Pseudoalteromonas sp. MMG012. Classification (NCBI taxonomy): domain Bacteria; kingdom Pseudomonadati; phylum Pseudomonadota; class Gammaproteobacteria; order Alteromonadales; family Pseudoalteromonadaceae; genus Pseudoalteromonas; species Pseudoalteromonas sp. MMG012. The sequence continues at coordinate 29,855 of NZ_JAGJEF010000021.1, read as the reverse complement.
ATTCATTAATCGATCTATTTCTGAGAATAATTCAATAACATGGCTATCTTCAGGGTTTAAATCAACTAATTGCATATACTCACTCAACTCAGTGTTTAACGAAACATTCCAAATGTGAGGACAAACTATACCGACATAATAGTGAGTAACAAGTAAAATAAGTTTAAATTTGTAACCTTTTACTACGCATTGCTATCGACACCAAAATAGCAAATATAAAACAACAACTTACTTACAAAAAGTGGTTTTCTAAAGCTTTCTTCAAGTATTTTTGCATATCATCTCGATGAAACTTACGGACATTATAACTTTGCTCTAAATGTATAAACCGCTTCGACGAGGCCGTAGAGCTTGTCGAACATATATTGGCAGACCCATTGGTGTACCGCGCTTGTACATTCCAAGTTCCGCCCAAGCTTTTTGTATCATTACCATATACGCATGCTGCAACTTTACCATCCTCTTCAACAGCTCGGCGTAATGAGTGCAAAATACTTTGCTCATTCTCGGTTGTGTTGTAATTCACACTTTCACTCAAATTAAGCATGAGATCATTGTTTGTCATACACTGATTTTGCAACTTAGCAAGCGTTGTCTTCCCAAAGCCATGGTACTGAATAAAAACTGAGTTATCATCAAAGTCACTCATGTATTTGTGTACCACGTTGAAATATGAGTCGGTTTGATGCGCCACATCGCTGGCTTCATAATGCCCATTTGTGCATGAACTTAATGCGTGACTACTGTCTCTACGCGTACCGGCAAGCATCAATAATTTAGTTTCGGTAAATAGAAATGCATCAATGGCTTGCGTGCCTGTAAATGAGTCTCTTTTGGGGTGGGGTGCTTGTAAAATAGCGTTTAACCCATTTGGGTTATAAATGTACGTACCACCACCACGGAAATCTGCACTTGGTAACGTGGCACGTTCTTGCAATAAATAATATGTGGTTTGTGTATTGGTATCAAAAAACTGTGCTACATCATATCCAATTGGCGCGACTAACTCTTGCGCTAGCGGGTAGTTTTGCGAAATAAAAGCTGCAAATCCAGCCTCAAACTGCTGTTGTTCATGATGATTTGGTTGTACCCATTTATCATCCGATTTAGAGCCGTAATTTATGGCCTTTAAATGCTTAGCCAGCTCTCCCGACATTACTTTATGTGCATAGCTTGGAAAGCTCAATAACGTCACTAATAATAAAACCAGTGTCGTTAAAACAATACTCGGCAACGAACTTCGACCATACGGTGTGAATGAAAAAGACGGATACAAAGCCATTAAGACCTCCAACAGTATAATTAGCTATCAAAAGTGACATATAGCAATTTTCCTGCTCCATGAGGCTTTCCAAAACAATCCTTTGTATTAGTTTTTTATTATTTAGTATGTCAAAAGTTGCATAATTTGTATCAAAATAAATCCCATTGTTCTAGTTAAAGTAATAAAAATGACTTTTTAGTATTAGTTTTTATATACCTAAAACAAAAACAAATACACAGCTTCAATAATAAATTCATAACCCTACACACAGGTCTGACCAAAGAGGCCATTATCTATAACTCTCTCTCATTTGTACCTAAAAACAAAGGCAGACTTAGAAAGTATTAAAACTTCTGAGCCGTTTTGTAGGTAAACACTGTCACCCTGTTGGCTGTAACCCAACTATTTAGAAATATACGAACTGTACAGTGGCAGAACCTTTATGTTGAACTATCTTTTTGTATAAATAACTCATTTATATACGTGGTTTTCCATGATATTTACTTCAAGGACTGATCGCTTAAATCAAATAGCGATACAATCAAAGTTAAGTTTAATCGAACATAGTCAATCCATTATTGAAGTCAACAATGCTGGAAATGTCATTCACCTTAGCCAGCATTTCTTATCCCTAACCGGCTATCTTGATACTGACTTAATCGGTTCGCCCATCAAGGCTGTATTGCAAGGTTTCGAGCACTCAAGCTCGAATACATCACCCTGTGAATTTAAAGTAGCCACAAAAGCAGGCCGTACTCTTTGGTTTAGCGTCACCTCAACAGAGCCAACTGACAGCTCACTTGGGGATAAAATAATACTCATACTGTTTGATATTTCGTCATACAAAGAACAACAAATTGATAGCAATGGACAAATTAAAGCCATCGATAAATCACAAGCTGTAATAGAATTTGACTTAAACGGAAATATTTTAAAAGCAAACGATAACTTTCTGAGTACCATGGGGTATGAACGTCATCAAGTCATTGGTCAACATCATAGTATGTTTGCCGAACAAGACTACGCAAAAAGCGAGCAATACCGTGACTTTTGGCGTAACTTAAAACAAGGACAATATTACTCAGGAGAATTTAAGCGACTAGCTAAAGGCAACAAAGAAATATGGATACACGCAACTTACAATCCGATTTTTGATAGCGAAAATAAACCTTTTAAGGTTGTAAAATACGCCTCAGATATAACCGCGAGCAAATTACAAGCGGCCGACTATGAAGGTCAACTTAATGCAATTAGTACATCTCAAGCAGTGATAGAATTTACTATGGATGGTACAATCATTTCTGCTAATGAAAACTTTTTAGCTACAACGGGGTATACGCTTGATGAAGTAGTGGGGCAACATCATAAAATATTTTTAGACCCGCAATATGCCCAAAGCGATGAATACCACACTTTTTGGGCGCAATTAAACGCTGGACAATTTAGCTCTGGAGAATTTAAAAGATTAGACAAGAATGCACAAGAAATATGGATACAGGCTTCCTATAACCCTATTTTTGACTTAAGTGGTAAACCTTTTAAAGTAGTTAAATATGCCGCAGATATTACAGAACAAAAACAATTAACCGCAAACTTTGAAGGCCAACTTGAAGCAATCAATAGATCTCAAGCAGTCATTGAATTTAACATGGATGGCACCATACTGACCGCGAACGACAACTTTTTGTCTGCTATGGGTTACACGCTCGATGAAATACAAGGCCAACATCATAGTATGTTTGCCGAGCCAAGTTACGCTAATAGTCAAGAGTATCGTGATTTTTGGTCTTCATTGAACCAAGGTAAATTTCATTCAGGCGAGTATAAACGCCTCGGAAAAGGTCATAAAGAAATCTGGATCCAAGCAACATATAACCCAATTTTTGACTCTGAAACCCACCCCATAAAAGTTGTAAAGTTTGCCACAGATATCACTGTTCAGAAGACTAAAAGCGCAAACTATGAGGGGCAGCTCAGTGCAATAAATAAATCTCAAGCTGTTATCGAGTTTAATTTGGACGGCACCATACTTCATGCCAATGACAACTTTTTGAAAACCACCCAATACCGATTAGAAGAAATTCAAGGAAAGCATCATCGTATATTTGTCGACCCAGACTATGCTGTTAGCAATGAATACAGTTTGTTTTGGCAGAAATTGAATCAGGGTCAATTCGATAGCGGAGAATATAAGCGACAGGCTAAAGATGGCACTGATATCTGGATCCAAGCATCGTACAACCCCATCTTTGATACCAACGGTAAACCTTTTAAAATTGTCAAATACGCAACCGATATCACGGCGAGAAAGTTAGCAATAAAGAGTATTAAAGATGCCATCATCTCTCTTTCTGAAGGCCATTTATCTCATCAAATACATGACGATTTAGGGAATGAATTCAATATATTAAAAGACGCGATGAATGGACTTACACGCAACCTAAACAACATGATTCATGAGATCACCGCAGCATCAAACAATGTATTCCAAGGTGCACAAAACATCGCGACTGACAGCGAAGAGTTAAGTAAACGTATTGAGCGCCAAGCATCTAGTTTAGAAGAAACGGCATCCACCATGGAGCAATTAACCGCAACCGTGCAACAAAATGCTAAAAGCACTCAAGATGTCTCGGCACGCACTGAGCTTACGATGGAGAAGGCGTCACAAGGTGGTGAAACCGTGTCAAACGCGGTATCTGCCATGTCTGATATTGAAGCATGTAGTAACAGAATATCCGATATTATCGGAGTAATTAATGAAATCGCTTTTCAAACAAACCTACTTGCACTCAATGCCTCGGTTGAAGCTGCTAGAGCAGGGGAGGCTGGTAGAGGCTTTGCAGTAGTTGCAAGTGAAGTGCGTAATTTAGCACAACGAAGTGCATCAGCAGCAAAAGAAATTAAAAATTTAATTGAAGATAGCAGCTTAGCGGTTTCCAAAGGCAGTGAGTTGGTAGTGACATCCGGTGAACGCTTCAAAGAATTGACCCTCGTCGTTCAGGAAGTTAATGGTATGATTATGGATATCGCTCGTGCAGGTAAAGAACAATCTGATGGTGTTGTAGCAGTTTCATCTACCGTAGCCCAACTTGATAATTTAACTCAAAAGAACATGCAATTGGTTGAACAATCAACCCAAGCTGGACAAGAAATGCGAGAACAAGCACGACACCTTTTACAACAAATATCAACATTTAATACATCACAAAACCAGGAGTTATTGCCTGCTCCTGCGCCACCAAAAATGTTCCAATTGGTCTCTGGTAATTCATAATGAACTGCCATACTTTTTAGCAACAGTGGGGCACTGATAAGGTGCTCAATTTAAGGAGCGTATAAGCGTATTTATTTATCACGCATCGTATATTAACGTGATTTTATCTTTGTTTTAGTTTAAATTTGGAATAAGTAACGTTAGTAATACGGCTTATGCGCCACAGAAGAAGGGTTTTAAAAGACTATGTTTCAAGGCTTAAATGACATGGATGACTGCTGGGTACTTGTGGTCGATGACTCTTCTTTAATGCGCCAACTACTGGTGAGTTGCTTAAGAAGCGTGTGTAAAGTAACAGCCGTTGAATCCGCGGAAGAGGCAATTAGTGTCTGCCAAGATTCTCAACCTGATTTGGTATTAATGGACTGGATATTAGAAGGAATGTCAGGTATTGAAGCATGTCAAACAATGCAAAATATTTCAGAACTTTCTGAAATTCCGGTTATTTTTGTCACATCGAACACCAGTGAAGCCAACCAAGAACTTTGTTGGTCTTCTGGTGCTGTCGATTTTGTACCAAAACCAATAGTCCCAAAAACATTACAAAATCGAGTAAAAACACACTTAAAGTACAAGCTACAAACTGATTTATTAAAAAAATACTCTTTTGTCGACGGTTTAACCGGTATCTACAATCGCCGCTTCTTCGATATGGAAATAGTACGGTTACTTAAGCAAACAACCCGATTACAACAGCCGTTTGCCGCAATGATGATTGATATTGATTTTTTTAAAAAATACAATGACGAATACGGCCACTTACAAGGAGATGATGTACTGAAACAAGTTGCCATAACACTGAAAAACCAAATAAAAAGACCCATAGATACGGTTTTTAGGTATGGAGGGGAAGAGTTCATTGTACTATTACCCAACACCTCTCAAGACGGCGCCAAAAGTATTGCCAACCAACTTGTCTCAGCAATTAAAAACCTGTCGATAATAAACATCGGTTCGCCTATGAAAGTAGTGACAGTGAGTGTGGGCATGACCTTTTTAGCTGAAAGTCAGCGATGTGATACCAAACAGTTACTAAGTCGCGCCGATGCTGCATTGTATAACGCGAAAGAAACAGGTCGAAATAAGTTTTCAATCTTAAATGAATAGTTGTGTGAATTAATTAGAACTCAACAGCAGGAAGCAATTATGAATATTATATATCGGGTTATGATTCTATTTTTTCTGCTTATAGCGGCACTATCAAGCTATAGCGCTGGAATTAAAAGCGGTTTTTTTATTTTTATAATCTGCGGCTTTACTTTTGAAGCCATGTTCTGGTGGAAATTATTTCCAAAAAAACGTTCGTGACAATTCGTCCCCTCGCCAGATATAAGCACATAGTTTAAGAGAACCCACTTTTGTGAGCTCTCTTCAAAACTTATTTAATCTGATTGCTTAACAGGGAAGCCTCGGTCACGCATTAGTGCGCTAACATCCGCATCTCGTCCACGAAATAAACGATAAGCTTGAGCTGGATCCATCGCATTTCTGACCGAAAATAGGTGTTTAACCAACTTATTTGCCAGTGCTTCATCATAAAATCCACCAGGCGCATCAGCAAACGCCTCGGCAGCATCTGAAGTTAAAACCTCAGCCCACAAGTATCCATAATATGCTGCTGCATATCCTTCACTTGAAAAAATATGCCCAAATTGAGTGCTGCGATGACGCATTACCAACTCCGCAGGCATACCCAACTTTGTCAGTTGCTCTTTTTCAAATTTAGCAGGGTCAATCTTTGTCGGATCCGTACTATGATACAATAAGTCCATTATTGCTGAACCCATATACTCAGTTGTAGAGAAGCCTTGATTAAAGGTTGCTGACTTCTTAATCTTAGCGACCAGCTCTTTGGGTATCGGTTTACCCGTTTCATGATGCACTAGGAATTGATTAATCACTTCATCAGTGGTTAACCAACGCTCAAGTAGCTGTGATTGAAACTCAGTGTAATCACGCACACCAGAATGTGATTGAGGATAGACAACATCAGCAGATAAAAAATGTAATGCATGACCAAATTCATGGAAGTACGTTTGTGCATCAGACCAAGAAATTAATGTTGCTTTACCTTCTGGCCCTTTTACAAAGTTAGAGTTGTTCGTGCTCAACACATTAGTTTCACCATCCATCGTGGTATAACTTCTAAATGTATTTGCCCAAGCACCTGAACGCTTTCCTTTTCTCGCAAATGGATCTAAATACCATAATCCGACATGTTTACCTGACGCCTTATCTTTTACTTCCCAGACACGTACATCATCGTGATACACAGGCACCGAACCATCTACCACCTCTGAAAACTCAAAATTAAACAGTCGCCCAGCGACATAAAACATTGCCTCTCGGAGTTTATCGAGTTGTAAGTATTGCTTCACTTCATTTGAATCTAAAGCATACTTGTCTTTACGTACTTTTTCTGAGTAAAAGCGATAATCCCAAGGTTCAATTGTTATTTTTACCTCTTCTTTATCCGCTATCGCCTGCATATCTGCAACTTCTTCCTTTACGCGAGCAACAGCCGCAGGCCAAACTTGATCCATTAATGCCTTAGCATTCTCTGGTGTTTTCGCCATTCTATCTTCTAAACGCCATTGTGCGTAGTTCTCGTACCCCAACAACTGTACTCGTTCATGGCGTAGCGTTAAGATTTCTTTAATTATTCCATTATTATCATATTGATCGCCATTCCCACCTCGATTGTAATAATTTTTCCATACCTGCTCTCTAAGTGAGCGCTCTGTTGAGTAGGTTAAAAACGGATCCATAGATGAACGAGAGTTTGTTATTGCATATTGACCAACTTTGCCTCGCTCCGCAGCTGCCGCTGCCGCACCTACCACAAATGACTCCGGTAAACCTGATAATTGAGATGCATTTAAATAAACAACATAGCTTTCCTCATCAGCGAGGACATTACTAGAAAACTTCGTTTGCAAAGAGGCTAATTGCTGATTAATTTCTGCATAACGTAATTTTGCATTACCTTGCAATGTCGCACCATTTCGAGCAAAGTTATTATAAGTTAGCCAAGTAATACGCTGCTGCTCAGGTGTTAATGCTTTATACTCATCACTATTAAAAACCGTTTTAACACGATTAAATAACTTACTATTTTGTATTATTTTTGAGTCATACTCCGAAAGCTTAGGCGCTATTTCTTTTTGCAATTCACGTGCTTCAGCTGATGACTTATTATTTCTCCAAATACCATAATACGTAAAAACGCGATCTAAGCTTTTCCCTGCTCGCTCTAATTCTGCAATGGTATTATCAAATGTTGGTGAGGCAGGGTTGCTTGCTATTTTATCTACATCAGCCAAATGTTCAGCCATTCCCATTTCTAATGCAGGTTTCAAATCTACAAGGTTCATCTTGTCGAACTGTGGAACGCCCTGAAATGGACCTGAGAATTCTTGTAATAGAACATTTGAATAATTCGCTTTTTTCACCGTATCAGTTCCTTGTGGTTCTGACGTATTGTTACAGCCACTTAAGCCGATAACAACAGCAACACTTAGCGCCGTTATTGTTGATTTAATCATATTGTTCTCTTTCAATTTAGTTATGTCTACAACCTTCAATGGGCGTTAGTCTAATATCACTATCAAAACATGCAATCAATTCGCGGCAAAAGCCAATTTATCGCGTTCAATAAAAAATGACTGTTGCAATTGACCTCATATTGATGCAACTTGGTAAGAAACTGATCTTGGTATAAATATGGAAATCGGTATATTTATATATGACAATGTTGAAGTGCTCGATTTTTGTGGGCCTTTTGAGGTGTTTTGTACTGCTAACCGCTTTACCGAACAACACATCAATGTCAGTTTAATCGCACCAACTCACTCCCCTGTAAAAGCGAGGGGAGGACTGAGTGTCAACCCCCATTACAGTATTCATGGCCATCCGAAATTCGATTTACTCATCGCCGCAGGAGGTATACACACTGGTATCATAAAAAACCCCACAGTCCTTCGATGGCTGGCCGAAACTGCGAGACACACTCCCGCATGCGCATCAGTGTGTACAGGCGTATTTCTATTTGCTCAAGCAGGTATTATTGATGGAAAAAAGGTCACCACGCACTGGAGTGATACGAGTGAACTCCAACATAGTTACCCAGAACTAGAAGTAATAAAAAACCAACGCTTTGTTATAGATCAAAATTTTACTAGCTCTGCGGGGATAGCTGCGGGGATAGATATGAGCTTATCAATTATTCAATCTAAGTTTGGTAAAGGCATAGCCCATAAAACTGCACGGCAGATGGACTATGATTGGCTTCCGTAAACATAAGTCATATCAACAGCGTGCAAAACAACTACTTCAGCTGGCTTTGACATGACGCATACTATCGATCCTTTTATTGACTCGTATTAACTCTTCTAGCATTTTGTTATACGTCGCCTCATAAATAGCAATCGTTGGTTGTGTACAAGCATCCTCTTCAAGCACTACCGCCAGCGAGAATAGCTTTTCTGCACCTACATCTCCTGATTGACCTCTAATCGCATGTGCTAAATGTTTAATTTCTTCGTGCGCTTCGTTCTTTATTGCCAGTGCTATTTCATCAAACTTGGTAGGGGCGTCAGCCAAAAATAACTCACAAACCATTAAATACAGTGATTTATCACCTTGCATGCGCTCTAATGCATCTTCAATGTTGAGGGTTTGCTCATCTTCAAGCACTTCCAAAAAGGTCGTGGAACTTTCTATTCCACGCTCAATATCATCAGAGATATATAGTATCAATGTACTGAACAAGTTATCGGGATTTACCGGCTTAGTGATGTAATTATTCATGCCGATAGACAAACAGCGCTCTCTTTCACCCGACATAGTACCTGCAGTCATCGCAATGATAGGTATATTTCGGTAATGCTCTGTGCCTTTTCCTGCGCGAACGGCACTCGTCGCTTCATAACCATCCATTAATGGCATGTTACAATCCATCAAAATTGCCATAATCTCCAAAGACTGGGCTGATGCCACATTGAGCTTATCTAATAAATCAATTCCAGAATTTGCCATCAATACATCGATACCTTGTGACACCAACATTCCTTTTGCTACCTCAAGATTAATTTGATTATCATCTACCACCATAACAACCTTTCCTTTCAGCGCTCGGTACTGTTCGGGCTCTTGCGGATGAGGCTGATTGTCTTCTATCAAATCAAACATGATATTCGCTTTATCTTTATTAATTAATACCAATACATCGAGATAACGTATTGGTTTGGCCACACTCGCACGAACATTAGCTGGCACAATACAATTCATCGCATCATAAAATACACAGCAACGTTTACTAGCCAACGGATGTTTAATATGTCGTTCCATAGCACTACTTGGTGCATCAATAAACCAATAATCAGCGTTATCTTGGTGCGTGACTTCGCCTGAAAAACGGGTCGTTAGCTTTTCTAAAAACTGAACGAATTCAGGAGATGGGCTTTCAATGTAAACACGAGTACCTGATAATACAGGCATAACATGAAGTGGTTTGGCACTTTCAATAGGGTAGGGCAACCGCAATATAAACTCACTCCCACAACCTTTCTCTGAAGAAAAAGAGATATCTCCTCCCATCAGTTTACACAGTTGTTTACAAATAGATAATCCAAGGCCAGTACCACCATATTGACTTGTGATTGTTGCAGATTCTTGAGAAAATGCTTGAAACAACTTATTATAATTGTCTTTCGAAATGCCAACGCCCGTATCACGCACATTTATTTCAAGCCAAACATATTCGCTATCTGTCACCGTTTTTGCAACTACATATACGCCACCTTTTTCCGTGAACTTAATTGCATTACTTAACAGATTATACAACACCTGCTTCAATCTACTCGCATCACCAAATAGTCCTAAATACTCAATATCTAGAGCATCTAATTGATAATCTAATTGCTTTTCTTGTGCTTTTACCCCTATAGATGAAGTGACATGTTCCAACAAAGAAATAGGATCAAACAATTCACTATCTAGCTCCAGTTTCCCAGCTTCAATTTTCGATAAATCCAAAATATCATTAATTAAACTCGTTAATGTTTGTGCACTGGTTTTCATCATATCTAAGTAACTCTTTTGTTGTTTAGATACGACATCTCTACACACCAAGTTTAATGTGCCCAGAATGCCATTGAGGGGGGTTCTCATTTCATGGCTAATACTTGAGATGAATGAGCTTTTTATGTTGGACGCTTCCTCAGCTCGTTTTTTCGCACTTTCAAGCTCTGCAGTTCGCTCTGTGACTTGCTGCTCTAGTAATGCATTATTATTCTTAATCTTGTCTTTGGCCTTATTCTGAGCGGTCACATCTGTAATGAATAAAGCAAACCCTTTTATCGTTGTATTGGCATTTCGAATGGGAGAAATAGTAAACTCAAGGTCAATAACCTGCTCTTCTTCACGCTCTAAAGTGACCTCTAAAGGGCTAATTACTTGACTTTTACTGACTTGATTTAATACATGGTGGAAAAAACCCTGTTCCACATACGGCTCTAAGATTTTATACCCAATACCAATATTGCGCGCCAATTCAGGAAAAAACCGCTCCGCGGTGCGATTAAAACTGGTTATTTGTAGCTTCGTATTAAAACCAATAATGCCACCAGAAGCTCCATCAATAATATCTGCAAATTCTGACTGAGTGTCGATAAGTTTTTGAGAGCTTTTAAAGTAGAACCATACAATTGTCAAAACAATCACAAAGATCAAACTCAGCACCACAAGTAAACCATAAGTACTCAATCTCTTTTCAAATAGTAATTCTGTGTACGTTGAAATAGGCATAGCCACCATAATTTTAATTAAACCATGCTGGTCACTCGATGATGTTCTTAAAACTCCCTCTTTTGAAATAAACTGCTGCTTTTCATCCTTCTTTAACGTGACAAAAGATAGGCCGCCATACAGCCAAGGCTCTTTTGAGTATAAGGATTGCCATGTTGTATTCGGACTCAGATCACGGCTAAAGCGCAATGCCTCGTCAAAATGATAAATGAAATGACCTGTTTGGGTTAACAGTAATAACTGTAACGCTGGTTCAACGTTGCTGTATAGATTTTGTAGTAACTCTTCGGCATTGAGGTTTAATACCAGTACAGCAAGTAATACGTTATCATCATTATAAACAGGTAACGCAAACCTTAACGTAGGCTCGATAGGATGTACTATTTTACCACGCTCTTTATTTAGATCTAATTGAGATACATACATGCTTCTTTCATTTAATTTTAGCGTTTCAGTAAAGTAATCTTTGCTTGCTTTATTTTGTAATTTAGGTTCAAGTTGTACTTTAACAACACCACCGAAACGATCAACCCTGACCAGCTCATCACCATCGCTGCTATCAATTAACCTCAATTGCCGAATATCAGTATACGTGTGCATCATTGACTGAAAAATAGTACTTAAGCGCTCTTTCCAACGTGTTACAGTTATACCATCAACGGGGTCTACCCCTTCATTCAACAACGCTCGGGAAACGCCTTGTATCGGTGGGGTATCTAACAAAAAAAATAAAAAATCACTATTTATTTGGATATATTCAGATAAATGCTGTTTTTTATTTTTCAATAAAAATGTCAAAGACTCATCAACACTGTGTTGGGCCTCACGTTGAATTTTCTGTTCAAAAAAGAACAAAGATATGATCAGCGTACCAATTAGCACCAACAAGATGAATGGTACCGACATCCGCTTAAGTCGCATTGCGTAACGAGAGTACATATATTCCTTCAAACCTGCTAACAACATCCCTGATGATGCTGACTTACTGCACAACCTACTCAGTCAATACCATCTAATTCTAACTACACTTTAGGATATATAGATCAATTTACAACTATACAGATTGAACAATTCTAATATAAAGCCACACTTGCTCATTTTGGTTTCTATAGTTAGGACATACATTAAGATTTGATGCTAACTCTTACCGACAGTACTGCACATTCATCAAACCGGTTACTCATTTAAAAATTCACGTAATGTCTTACCCATCTATTAATAACAGCATTAGCGCTACACTCTTATACTAAGTCAACATTTTCTTATCGTGCATTTTTTGCAAAAGTGCCAAACACAGCAGCTTACGACCGTAAAACACACATTCATCACGTGTTATGTCAAAAATGATTCTGTCTAAATCACAGGTCAATTAACGGAGTATTGATGAATCCCCCCATACAGAGTCCTTAAGTGTGTAGGTCAAGCAACAACATTATGTCAATACACTTAACTTAAAGCCCTATATTTCAGCATCCTAGTGTATTATTATTTGTCAATAAAAACATGAAATATTCTCACGGTTGGATTTCATCTTAAATTTAAATTTATCTAAATAACACCATAAAATTTACGTTTCCAAAACAAAAACCAGTAATATTTGGCTAAATTTTACGAGTTAATTTTATTTTCTAGCATTGCAAAAGCTTGCAGAATGTAACGCAAGCTTGAATATCACATGCCCATTCGATATAAATACAATACGCAACCAGTAAGTCTCCCGCCCGAGAGAGGTTAAGATGTCAACTACGCTAAAAGGAAGTGCCCAACGAGTGCAAGACTACCTTGCACAATTTGATATCGCATTTGTCGTTAAACAACTCCCATATTCAACTAGAACTGCATTCGATGCATCGCAAGCCCTAGGCTGTGATATTGCTCAAATAGCCAAATCTCTCATATTCAAAAATAGAGATTCGGGGGAGCCAGTATTAGTCGTCACTTCTGGAAAGCACGCGGTTTGTAAAGACAAAGTATTTACCGCAACAGGGATTGAATTAGACAAGGCTGATGCCAAATTTGTTAAAGAAAAAATTGGATATGCAATTGGCGGCGTCCCTCCTGTTGCATTAAATAAACAAGTCATCACAATATTAGACAATGAACTAAAAAACTATGATGTCATTTGGGCAGCCGCGGGGACGCCCAATGCAGTCTTTGAGCTTAAAGCCTGTAACTTTAACTTACTGACTCAAGGCGTATGGATAGAGCTTGCAAAATAAACATTAAATTTTTCCATATGAAAATAGTAAGCTCTTCAACCCTCCTTCAATATTATTATCAACGAACTCTGGCGGATTGTTTAATCGCGTAACAAATGTTACTTCTGGCGCCTGTTCTAACATTTCATCTATCAAAAACTGTGATTCTAAATTTGGATCATTCACACATGCTAGTACATAAGCGTTGCTTTTCAGCAGTTCAGGCAAACGGCGTAATATTTTTTTATAGTCTTTAGTCAAAGCAAAGCTGCCTTTTTGAAATGTTGGCGGGTCAATTATGACTAAATCATAAGGTCCAGACTTTCTCAATTTCCCCCAAGATTTAAACAGATCATGACCTAAAAATTTCACTTTATCCGTGTCATGTTGATTGAGACGATGGTTATCTCTTCCTTTACTCAATGCTGCTTTTGCCATATCTAAATTGACAACCTGAGCTGCACCTCCTGCGATTGCCGCCACAGAAAAACCACACGTATAAGCAAAGAGGTTGAGCACATTTTTATCTCTGGCATTTTCCATTACCCATTTTCGACCGTTTCTCATATCTAAAAACAGTCCATTGTTTTGCTTTAACCCTAAATCAAGTGAAAACTTTAAACCATTCTCAATCACTACTTGAGTTGGGGTGAGCTCTCCAAATAGCACATCCATAGGGGCACCTTGTCGGCTACGGTGGTGCAATAAAACACTGCGAACTTGCTCTTGCCACATTGGTATTTGTGTCCATTTATCAACGCATTGAGTCAATTCCTTGATAAATTCAACTGAAGGTTCTTTAAATAAAGAAATTAATATTTGTCCATTTAACCAATCAACAGTGAGCTGTTCTAAGCCAGGGTAAAACCGACCTCGCCCATGAAACAGGCGACGTACTTCATCACCAAAATAATTCACCTCACGAATGTGCTGATCAAGTGTTGTTAGAGCTGCTGGGGTCATAATTATGTACACATAATTTCAAATATGCACATTGTACGTGCCTTGAAAAAAAGTAACAGCTCAGTCGAATAAGAAATCGCGCATAAATTAGGAGTCACGACTATGAGAGATTTATTGAGTAACAAAACGGTATAGCCTAGTAAGGTATTTATCATCAGTATTCAAACGACTTCCCAGAACTAAATCAAAGAGCTAAAGCAGAATTGAAAAAGGGGCGTTCTCCCCCATTATATTACATAAATATAGTTAATGAGTTAACGTTGATACACAACCTCACCGTCTAGTAACGTCATTTCAACTTTGGTATTTTTTATTTCAGATGCATTTTGCTCAAACAAGTTCCTGTCTAGCACAACAAGATCCGCTAATTTTCCTACCTCAATACTACCGACCACTTGCTCCTGACGCATCGCATAAGCACTATTTATTGTATATGCTTCAATTGCTTGGGCAAGTGTAATGTTTTGTGGAACCCTCGATATCGCATTACTCAAGCCAACAAATGGGTTAAAAGTACTCACATTCCAGTCACTACTGAGCGTGAGGGTAGCACCTGCACTCAATAAATTTTTAATTGGCACAAGGTCTTGGGCACGCTCGCTACCTATTAATGGTATGGTATCAGGCCAATGGTTAGGATCTGTAAACTCACCCGCAACTTGCGCATCAGCGATCACATTCAGCTTTTCAAAACGTGTATAGTCTTCTGAGTTAACAACTTCCAAATGGGTTATACGATGTCGAGCATTGCCCTTTGATGCGCGCTCAATAGCATTCAGTGCTTCATGAATGCCTCTATCGCCAATTCCATGGATATTAAAATCAAAGCCTGTAGCCTCTAGCGCTTTAATATACTTTTCCAAACGACTTTGCGTAAAATAATTCAAACCTTTATTTTGATACAAATCGAGCCAATTTGTATCATATGGTTCATGCATCGCAGCAGTCGTATTAACCAAAATACCATCCATATAGAACTTAACTTGATTCACTTTGAGCAAACTCTGTTGGTCATTTTGGTACAAAGACTTAAGCGTTGAAATTTGGCGCTCATCATTCATTCCCGGATATGCCCATAACCCCAAACTGACACGTAATGTCAACTTATCGTCCTTTTCAACTTGCTGCCACGTTTCTAAGTGACCTCGCTGCCAATAAGTGCGCGCATCACTAATCGAAGTGATCCCCGCTTTATTTAACTCAGGCATAGTGTATTCAATTAGGCCAGAATGATCTTGCTGCTGTGCATTAGGTAGCGACTTCATCGCCAATTCCATAACCTGATTGCCGGCATTATCATATAAAATACCATCTAATTTTCCGGAAATATCCCGGCCATAAACTCCGCCAATAGGATCTTGGCTATTGACATTAATACCAGAAAGTTGCAATGCTTTGCCATTCACCCACATCGAATGAGAAGTTTGCTCCATAATGATGACGGGCCGATCTGCTACGGCTTCATTGATAACCGATAAAGGAGCGCGTTCCATTTCAAGTAAAGAAGTAATTTCATGGCCATACCCAATTAACCATTGAGCGTCTGGATTTTGCACTGACGCTGTGTAAATCGCATCAATGTATCCTCCTTCACTTGCATAGGCAGGAATTGTGAATTGCGTTGCTGCAGATGCAGACTCCAAAGGGTGCATATGCACATCATGAAAACCAGGCATCATCATCTTCCCTTTAAGATCTATAATGTGGGTACTTTTCCCTAAATACGCTTTTACACCTTGGTTATTACCAACAAAGATAATTTTGTTACCCTTGAGTGCCACAGCTTGTGCCCAAGGCTGCTCAGGGTTTACCGTATATACTTCACCATTTGTGAACACTTTTGTTGCGACTACATGACTAGATAAGTCACCATCACTTTCAACTGTTGGTGCTGTCACAGAATTCGAATCGCTACCACAGCCGGAAATAGCACAAGATATTGCCAGTAAAGTCGTACTTAATATCATAGTTGGATTACTCATAGTTGACTCCTTAGGTTTCACGATACAATATCAGGGTAGAGGTAACCATAAGGTAACAGCATAGGCTAACTATGATTATATTACTGGTAGAAGACGATTCTATCTTAGCAGCCCAAACCATCGATTTTTTAAATGCAGAGGGTATCGAAGTTGATTATGCAAGTTCACTAACACAAGCTAGAAGTATTTCAAAAGGTATGTATTATGAGGCCATTATTTTAGATATAAACCTTCCTGATGGCACTGGAATTGAATTTGCCAAAACACTAGAAAAAAACAGTGCCCCCATATTATTTCTATCTGCGCGTAATGCGCTCACTGACAAACTTGCTGCGTTTTCTGTGGGAGCCTTAGATTACATCACTAAGCCCTTCGCATTAGAGGAGCTCGCTGTACGTATAAAACTGCTTGCCCGAAAAAACACCCCGGCAAAAAATACCACGTTCCAACTCGACTCCCTGTTTGTTGATTTAGATGCCAAGATAGCAAAAAGAGCCGAACGAACATTAGTGTTATCTCCCCAGCAGTGGAGCCTATTGGCGCTGCTTATCACCCATAGCCCCAACCCTGTAAGTAAAGACAACCTCATTGCCACAATTTGGCCAGACCAAGATGTGAATAATAATATGTATAAATCACTTGTAACACGTTTACGTACAAATATAACAAAGCCGAACGAGAAAGTACTGTTACACACGTTGAAGAAACAAGGCTTAGCACTTAAAGAGCGCGATGATGAGTAACAACCAATCACTCGTTAATTATCTTATTGCGCGTTTCGGGTTATGTGCGCTAATAGTCATGTTTCTATGGGGCTGTATGGCGAAAGTAAGTTATGACTTTGCTCTGGATGAAACGGCAGCCCATTATCTGTTTTATGATGCAGAACAAGCCGTTATACAAAATCAGGTATTACCATACATAGATGACTTTAAGCTGATAACCTCCGATGAACAGGATTTACCAGCTTGGGCCCAATCGCTATGGAAAGCAAAGCTACTTCCTATTAACGACATATATTTTGGTAACTATCAAGAAGACGCTGTCTATATTTTGCCGTACCAGCATGATGCAGATACACCAATGATTTTCGTCATGCACTATTTTGATGAGTATGAATCGGCGCCGATTCTACCTTTTCTGATGTTACTAATGGGTGCTTTGACGACCATATTCCTTTATGTGATAGGTAAAGCAGCCTACCGCATCAAACAGCAAACTCGCCTGCTAGAACAGTTAATAACCCCAGAGCACAAAGCACTAGAATTTAAGTTTATTGAGTTACAAAATATCGCTGACGCACTCCTTATTTCGCGAAAAGTCGAACGTTATGCACAACAAAAAGACCGCTTACTTTCAGCCTATTTAAGTCATGAAGTGCGAACACCTTTAACACAAATTAGGCACAGTTTAGCCCGTCTACAACAACTAGATAATTTACCATTTGAGTCTTTATCAATTATCGAGCAATTAGAGTGCGCTCAAGCTAATTTAACTGAGACGAGTACCGCCATTTTAGCCTTGTGGCATCTTAACCCTCATGAAATTAAACCCATAAACCTCAGTGCAACAATCAACACCGTTGCAGCTTTATATACCACTCATGGGCTCATACACAACCTAATAACCACCAAGGTGACATTCATTAATGCACATCAACCGCTTGTCAGTTTACTACTCACACAAGTTTATCGAAACGCTTTACAACACGGCAATGGTGAAGTGACCACGACTTTATCTCATACACGGATGGTATTTAGTAATCCCTGCATTGCATCAAAAATTGATACAAAGGGCTCTGGCTTAGGACTATTACTACTAAAGCAGATATGTCAAAAACTCAATTGGCACCATGAAATAGCACATGAACCTCCGTTATTTTCGTTAGAAGTAATATTTAGCAAGCCCATTTAGTCACCGAAGTATCACCATGAATGAATAACAATAAATATATTTTTCAATGCAAGTTAGTACTTACATTGTCGTGAAGCTTTGTTTTATAAACCAATAAATCATATCAAGCTAAGTTAATTGACACATCAGTTTGTACAGAGTTGGCGATAAAACATAACTCGTGAGCTTGATGGTGAAGGCTTTCAATCAAGCTATGCTCAACCTCAACACCTGCGCCCCAAATTACTTTGGGGTTTAAAACAACTTTCGTCATGGCTGTTTTACCAAGGTGGTTTAAACCAAGTGTTCCGAGTGCATCATCATAATACGACTCAATCATGAGTTTTCTTTGTGCAGCCAAATCAAGGAAAAACAACATATGACAGCTTGATAGCGCCGCTACAAATGCTTCTTCAGGATCAATATGAGCTTCATTAGAGTAGGGAACTGGGACTATACTCGGTGATGATGATGCTGCTATGCGTGTGCCACTTGAAAATAGCCAGTGGTGTACACGACTGTATTTTCTATCAACAAATAACTCTGTACTTTGTTTATTCCACTGTATAACGGCCTGATAGTTAGACATGCTTTTTCCTCAAACTTTATCGTAATTCAACACCACATATTTTGCATAACTCGCGGCTCTAAAAAAAGCGAAAATTCATCACCCTCACATGAGTAATACTCACATATCAACTTAATTTTTAAATAATGGCCCCAGTAAAACCTTGAGTTATACTTAAATATCCGGTCATAATCAGCACACCTATGATTTAAACTCATCAAAGATATGACAACTCAATTCTCTTTCTCAGCAATTCACACTTTTACGGTTGTCACACAAACTTTGAGCTTCTCACGCGCTGCAGAAATTTTACACATCACTCCCAGTGCAATAAGTCATCAAATGAAATTACTTGAATCGCAGCTTGGTGTATCACTGTTTACACGCCAATCTAAAGGGATCATGCTCACTGAAGCAGGCAAAGCTCTGATGGAAAATGCCAACAAGGGTGTATCATTAATTCAAGAGGGCGTTTCAAAAAGTATTTCTACAACAAAGCTGCGCACGTTACATATTGCAGCCATCCCATCATTAGCGCAAAACTGGTTATTGCCAAAACTACCTGATTTTTATGATTTGCACCCTGATATTAGCATCGTATTACATGCACAAGACCAACTCGTCAACTTCTCCACATCCCATATAGACGCCCACCTACATTTTGGTACTGGCTATACCCAAAACAACCATGCCCAATTTCTCGCTTCAGAATACGTTTATCCAGTCTGCCATCCAGATCTGTTAACGGTGGGATGCGATAATCATATATCAAGGCTCGTCTCTCAATATCCCTTATTACAATACAACGCAGCTCTTGAGGATGGGCCGAGTAACTTAACTTGGCAACACTGGTTATCAAAACATCACATTTGTGTTGACACAAAAATGATACACCGCCATTTTAGTCATGTAGGACTTTCACTCGAAGCTGCCAAGCACAAACAAGGGCTCGCGTTAGCATGGCATCATATGGTTTCAGACTTAATAAAATGGGGTATGCTGGTTCAGTGTGGCAATACAGTGTTAAAACTCGACTACAACTATTACTTAGTTAGTCCAGAAAAGCCACAGGAAGCATCAGACCTTCATCAATTCACATCATGGTTAAAACATAAATTTATTCACGCATCTCAGCCACACAATCTTTAAATATGAATGTGCTGCGCATATTTTACAAATTCAGAATAGATAGAGTCTTTAATTAACCTATCTGGCGTAAATGCATAATAGTGCTGGTAAACATTGTCAATGCTACCTATTAGACTCACATCATAATGACGTTCAATTTCTTTACTGACAAGCAACGGGGCTGCAAATAAGCCGAAGCCTTGTTGACCCAATGCCTTCATCAATGCACTATCATCGACATGACCTGCAATAGATATTTCGATACTCTGTTGCTCTAACCAGTATTTAATTGCACTCGTCATCGGACTTGACTTAGCAGGGAGAATGACTGGAACATCGGCAAGAGAGTTAGGGTAGCTTTCTTTTAGTGCATCAAGTGATGCTCTATTACCGAAAAAACCTAATTGGCTTTTACCGAGTTCATGACAAAATGCTTTAAATGGCAATGTGCTGTCTAATGGCTTATCAGCCAAGACTAAATCTAGCTTGTGGATCGACATCTGGGCAAGCAGCTCAGCTTGCTGACCATCAATACAATGTAAATTCGTGATCCGTTCATTATCTATAAACGGTGATAACCACTTTGATACCAAAGATTTAGGTAATGCATCAGAAATCCCAACTCTTAGCGTTCGCGATATATGATCCAAGTCCCCTTGTGTAGTTTCCAACCACTCTTCAGCAATCGCAAACATATCATCAGCGTATTGTTGAGTAATTTGACCAAATTCGGTCAATCTCAGCCCCCTCCCTTCGCGTATGAATAATGCTTTCCCTAAGCGCTGCTCTAAACTGGTAATCTGTGCGCTGACGGTTTGCGGCGTCAAATGTAAGACCTTACTTGCACTCGCGATACTGCCATGCTTGCTTACCTGCCAAAAATAGTAGAGGTGGTTGTAATTTATGTTTGTTATCATTCGCTTTTACCGATGAATAAGTAAGAAATAATCAGCTTTAATCTTTTTATATACCTTAGTAGATTAACTACATGCCTGCAATAAAGGCGCGACTAATTACACTAAATTTATACTTGGATATAGCCATGAAGCTAAAATTGACAGTGAAAGATAAGGTAATGAATGCCGCTATGAGGATCAAGTTGTCAAAACTCGTTTCAGGCCAACTCATTCGATATAAGGCAAATATTCGAAAAATAGATATACAAGTCAGTGATATACGACATGCTCGCCATGGCGCTTTAAAGCTATGTCATATTAGCCTAGTGATGCCAGGGTTGCCCGACATCTCAGTTAAAGCAAAGGGCAAAGATTTACTGCAAGCGTTAATGCGAGCGCTCCATAATAGTCAATTAGTCCTTGCTCAAAAGTACAAATTGTCTTAACCAAAATCTCATTATAAGCTTTGCTCAATAATAAATAAAAAATTGATATATTTAAAATTTAAGTAATATTTTCATGAAACAGTAATACAGCAATTCCCAAGCACTTGCAGCGGCACGGATGCCGCCTATTTCTTCTAAAGAAAGCTTATCCTGCGCCGATAACATTACTCAGAAGCTTATATTATTTTATGGATTTACAGGATGAAAATTCAGCAACCGACATCTCAGTACCTACAATCACACTCTAATTCGCAGGTTCATCAAAGCGCATTATCCCAAACTGAGAACAAGAATGAATTAGATGAAAAATCGACAACTTTCCGCCTTTCTCAAAAAGACCGAGAGCAGTTGAGTAATACCGACGATTCTGAACAAGTAAAGTCCAAAAAGGACGGCTTACCGCAGCATATTCAAAAAATGCTTGAACAAATAGAGCGTATTAAAGAACAAATAAAAGAAGAAGAAGAGCGCTTAGGAAAATTGAAAAATCAAACAGATCTAAACGAAGACACTAAAAAAGATATGATACTCCAACAAGCCAATTATATCGCACAGCTACAAATGAACTTACTGACTTTAGTCGATAATGTAAAAGAAGCAATGAAGGATGCTGGGATCACCGATCCGGGCGTATTGATCAGTGCCATAGCATAACAGAATGTTTTAAAACTGCGTTCAATTAATATGCTAAAAGCCAACTAGCAAAATCTTTCCGAGCGCCATTCCATCTCGCTGACAGCTAAAATCGATCCTACTATCTGCTTGGGTTTGATATAAAAGCTCAAGCTTTCGAAACGGAGATGCTATAAACTTCACCGTTTTAATTCTTAAGCTCATTCTTGTTTTCTTATCCAGAAATGCAAAAGCAGTCGCGCTGAGGGCTTCTTTGCCCGCCTCCAATATCTCAGAAGACACCAAATTTTGGTGGATTGCTTGTTGTGCTTCTGCCTCAGATATCATGCGAATACCACTTGCCATAACGCACGTCGCATAAATATCTAACAACCCAATCGCTCTCACTTTTTGGCTTTCTCGATCTTCATAAACGGCCATAACGCAAGGCACTTTTGTTTCATCAAACACTTGTGACTGAATCGGTTTAATACATAAAGATTCATCAATGTGTTTATGAATCAAACGTTCTAGCTGACTTAATTTCGGTAGAGCTAATTCACCATTAACCTCAATATCATCCAGTATAATTTCATTTTCTTCCGCACCTTGTACTAAAGGCAGCAGCTTTTCATGTAATTCATCATCGCTGAATGGTTTTGATAATACAAAGCTTGCACCTGCTTCAAGTGCTTGATCTATTTGAGACTGCTCATCGACTGTCGTTATCATCGCAACGGTAATATTTAGTTGCCGTTGTTTTATTGCTTGCAATAAAATTAAACCAGACATGTCAGGCATGTGCCAATCAGTTAAAACAATATCAGGCTTCCAACTACCTATATATTGCAATGCCGATTTCGCACTATTTGCTTTTTGAATTAATAACTTACGATAACCGAACTTTTCCAAACCGCGCTTTACGATTTCCAGAGTTGCATGGCTATCATCAACAATTAAGATTTTCACTCTGCGCCACTTTTATAAAAACTTGTTTTTTATTATAGGCATATTTTTCATCCATCACTAAACTGAAAAGATATGATCAACAAAATTAACAATAAACCATCATTATGCCGAGTTTACAATTACCGATTACTGTTTACCAATATTTAGCCATTAATTTTGGATTATTGATCCTTGCTGCATGGTTTTATATCTTACTATTAATTCTGAGAGAGTTCAGAAAGTTTGCTACAAGCGTGGTATCTAACAAGCCACAGCAGCAACAAGATGACCAAATGCTCATCATGTGCAGAGAGTCTGTTGATAACGCACTAGGCTATATTAATGACCACAGCAATACTATTGCAGAGTTAGCAAAAGTACAAATTGCATTAGAACAACAGCTCACCGATATTAGAGCCTCTACAAAAGACCATATAACACCTGAAGAAGATCAATCCATTAAAGATCTTAATAAAAAGTTATCAAGGTCGCATGCATTAATACGCAAGCTCAAAGGCGATCTTGATAAAAGTGTGAATAAGTTGAAAGTAACGCGGAAGAAACTCTACGATCAATACGATACGGTGGAGTCGTTACAAAAAGAAAAAGAGCAGTTAGAAGAGAAATACCAAGCATTACAACTTGAAAATGAGCAAACAAACTCTTCACCTCAACATGTACAGAATATGATGCTCTCATTTGAGCGAGAAAAGGCTGATATGATTGATACGCTGAATAACTATAAACGTCAAATATCGGAGCAAAGCCAAGCATTAGAGCAGCTTTCATTGCAAGCTCACAATACCGAAGATGGCCCTGCACTAGCTCAATTACAGGGCGAATTGGCACAAACAAAGTCAGCACTAAAACACTTAACCAAAGAGAAGAAATTTATTGAAAGTCGATATTTAGATATTGTAAAAACACACGAAAACAAAGATCCATAAGTTAATTCGCAATCAAGCCCTATGACTAAACGCCAAGTTGCGTATTTTTCTGTGATGATTCTGTTTTAGGTACTGTATATTGTCGTTTCGTAAAAAATAATAATGCCATACAAAACCTAACCAAAATGAATATCTAACAATCTGTGTTCGACTGGTTACTTTAAGCATACCCTACGACCAATCTAGCGATTGTTATGTAAAGAAAGGCAGTGCTACAAAACCTGGCGCTTTCTTGTTATTCGTAATAATAAACCAGTACGTTCCAAACATATAAAAAACCAACACTTAAATTAAAGTTAGCCACTAACGTGAAAATAATTTGCACTTTCAGCAATCTTTGCGCTTGCTTACCGAAACAACTCAACCAAATAGCGTATTTAAAATACAAAAGCGTACAAAATTAACACTAAAAGCTTTAATATCAAGACGATAAATTAGCAGTTAATACAATAAAAAGGTATCGTCAATGCAAATATTCGCCCACACCATGAAAACATTGCAGATGATTCCCAGTAATAGAAAGCAACCTCCAAATATAGAAGTAACGTTTTAGAGCCCAGGAAACGCATCAAGACATTACAACATTGCAACACTTGATTATTAGAAAAACATTTACCAAAAATAACTTGTTACGATAAAACCAGAATCAAATAAAAAAACAAAACATACAGAAACAACAACATAAAAAATAAAAAACAATTCAAACTACTCATAGCCGAAGAATAACAGCCCCCCAGAAAAAAATTAAATAAACATTTAATTAACTTAAGTGACTTTTGATAAAATAAAGTGTAGTTTATTTCGGAAATGTCTTTGATTAGAAGTTCAAAAGTAACTTTTATGTATCTAAACTATCGAAATACGACCATTGAAAGGAAGCCTTAACCCACAATGAGCTATATAGCTGATACAAGTGCGCAAGATACAAAAATTGCTACACCTCATTCCATCAAGAAAATAACAGTCATATTGAGTTATGTGGTACTGGTTTTGATATTGAGCTATATATTTATTTTGCCCTCTTTACTTAATTGGAGTACTGGACAAAGCGCTATTAATAAAGAAAAGTTGCATCTAGCAACAGTAGAGAAGGGCCTATTTGTTAAAGACTTATCGGTGCAAGGTAAAGTTATAGCTGCCAGACGACCTGTACTATATAGTTCAGCACAAGGAACCGTGACGTACCTCGTTGAACCCGGAGATAGTGTAGTTGCCACGCAAACTATTGCAATCATTGAAAGCCCGCAGTTAAAAAGCGAATATAACCAAGAAGTTGCTAATCTAACAAGGTTAAAGAACCAACTTGAACGTGAAAAAATTCAAGTAAAAAGATCTAACTTAGAGCAAGAAAATCAAATCGGGCATGCAAATGTCTCTCTTAATGCTGCTAGAAGAGAGATGCGTCGCTCTGAAGACGCAATGAAAAATCAAGTCATCAGTGATATTGATTATCAAAAAGCAAAAGACGACTTACAAAATGCCAATAGAGAGTACAAACACGTTATTAAGGAAATTGAACTCATAAAAGAAAGCCAAAAGTTTGAAATCAAAACACGTGAACTGGAATTAAAGTCACAGCAAGTCAAAGTTACTGAATTAAAAAGGCAGGTTGATAGCCTTAAAATAAAATCTCCAGTAAACGGTTTGGTAGGGAACCTCAACGCACAGCAAAAAAATGCAGTTGCGAAAAATCAATCACTCTTAAGTATTGTTGACTTATCTCGTTATCAGTTAGAAGTGCAAATTCCTGAAAGTTACGCCGACGATTTAGCGCTGGGTATGGAAGCTGAGATCACACTAAATCAACAAAGCTATAAAGGTGAACTTGTTGCGATTTCTCCTGAGATTTTAAAAGGCCGAGTTCAAGGAAAAATTCGCTTTAACGATGAGTCATTGACTGGGTTACGACAAAACCAACGGTTAACCACTCGCGTTATTTTAGAGAAAAAGAACAACATACATTATTTACCTCGCGGCCAGTTCTTGAATACTTACAATGGACAATTTGCGTATGTAATAACCAATAACTCGGCCGTTAAAACACCTATAAAAATTGGCTCCAGGAGCCTCGCAAAAGTTGAAGTGATAACGGGGCTTAAAGTGGGAGATACCGTTGTGATATCTGATTCAGAAATATTTAAAGATGCTCCTAGTGTTCGCATTTTACAGTAACAAGGAACTATTAATAATGTTAGTAATGAAGAGCTTAGCTAAAGCGTTTTACACGGATGACATTAAAACGCAAGCACTCCACCCATTTGATCTAACAATTCAGCAAGGTGAATTTGTCAGTATTATCGGACCATCTGGTTCAGGGAAAACAACTTTTTTGAATATTGCGGGCCTCCTAGAAACGCACTCAAGCGGGCTGTATACACTCGATGGAAAAGATGTTGCTGAACTTTCAGATAAACAGAAATCAGCCTATAGAAATGAAAAAATTGGGTTCGTATTTCAAAGTTTTAACCTTATTCCAGAACTCACTCTCTATGATAATGTCGACATGCCATTGCGGTATCGTCGCTTTAACCGGGAGCAAAGGCATCAACGAATTATGCAAGCGCTTGAGCAAATAGGCCTTGCAACTCGAAAAGATCATTACCCAACCCAGTTATCTGGAGGGCAACAGCAGCGTGTAGCTATCGCAAGAGCGATTGCTGGAACACCTGCGGTTATTTTCGCTGACGAACCCACTGGAAATTTAGACTCAAAAATGGCGCAAGGAATAATGTCACTGCTAAAGGATATTAATGCAGCAGGTACCAGTGTCATCATGGTCACGCACGATAATACTCAAGCGACACAAGCAAACCGCGTAATACAAATTAAAGACGGTCAACTATCTGAATACTCGCAATCTCAACAAGCTATTGCATAGGTAAATCATGTACCCATACTACTTTAAACTTGCATTAATCAGCCTAAGAAAAACCCCCATGTTAAGTTTACTCATGGTGATGATGATTGCCATAGGTATTGGTGCAACCATGACAACGTATACCGTCAGTTATATGATGTCAAAAGACCCAATCCCGAATAAGAGTGCACACTTATTTCAAGTTCAACTTGATAGTATGGATGAAATTTACGGTGATGGAAAAACCTTACCTACCATGATTTCATACCAAGATGCGCAAGCATTGCTTGATTCAGATATACCGAAATATCACGTTGCGATTGCCGCTATCCAGCAGAGAGTTAGCCATGAAGCTAATAGGCACCTGACACCTAAAAGTTTAAAAGTTCGTACGACAACCAGTGATTTTTTCAGTATGTTTGAGACGCCCTTTTTATATGGTTCAGGTTGGAGTAAACAAGATGGCAAAGATGCGGCACAAATTGCAGTTTTATCAAAAGAGACAAATAGCTGGCTTTTTAATGGGGAAAATTCGGTTGGTAAAACATTCAAATTGGGCGGCGACACATACCGAGTTGTGGGAGTTTTGGACTCATGGGATCCACTTCCAAAATACTATGCACTTCCTCATACGGCATTCACAAAACCTCACGACTTATTTATTCCTTTCAATACACAGATAAAAAATGAACTTTTCTCTCAAAAGTTAGTAAGTAATTACTGCTGGAAAAAACCAGATGATGAATCATTCTCCTCTTTATTAACATCTGAATGTATGTGGGTGATTTTTTGGGTCGAACTTCCCAGCAAAAAAATACATCGACAATACCAATCATTTATAGATAACCATGCTTTAGTTCAACAATCTTTGGGTCGTTTTCAAAATCGTATTTACAATAAGCTAGTGCCATTAAAACAATACTTAATCGACGAAGAAGTGGTAAGTGATGATAGTAAAATGGCCGTATGGCTAGCCGCATTGTTTCTCGTAGTGTGTTTGCTCAACTGCATGAGCTTGATGATAGCTAAATTCCACGCCAAAGCTGGGGAAGTTGGTTTACGCCGAGCCATTGGAGCAAGCCAGCAAGACATTATTAAGCAGTTTTCTATCGAGCTATCAGTCGTCGGTGCTGTTGGAGGGTTATTAGGGCTGTTATTTGCTAAGATTGGGCTCATTAGCGCAGCAAACACCTATTCTTACCTTCATTCCGATCTGATGCAAATGAATACCCCGCTTATTATTGGCACTGTCGTATTGGCCGTTATTTCTAGTTTAACTTTCGGCCTATACCCAATCATTAGAGCTAGCCAAATGCAGCCATCGAGCCAACTTAAAAGTTTATAGGACGAAAGTATATGCGCGACCTAATACCCATAATCAAAACCTTTAAAAAACAAAAAACGGCCCCCGCATTACTGGCATTTCAAATTGCTGTCACATTTATGGTGCTCGTCAATGCCATTTACATGATTGCGCAACGCAGCGAACTCATTGCACGCCCTATCGGGGCAAATATGGAGAGCACACTCACCATTATCACTAACCTGCCTACTCAGCAAGGCGATTTAACATCCCAGTTAGAACATGATTTAACTATATTAAAAAGTATTCACGGTGTTATTAATGCGGCACCAATTACCGGACTACCACTGGAAGGTTGGGGTATGTATACAGACTTTAAATTAGAACCAAATGGCGAGGATGTCGCATATGGTGGCTATTTTGGCTCCAATGATCAGCTGATTGATACCTTTGGCTTAACTTTGGTGGCAGGTGAAAACTTTTTGCCCTCTGATATTCAAAAAGTTGAAAATGATGGTGTATTCAAATCATCAAAGCTACTCATAACTCAAGCATTGGCTAAAAAGCTATACCCAGATGATTGGCTAGAAGTACTCGGCAAAAACTTGTATTACCATAATGAGCCCCATGAAGTTGTTGGTATTGTGGACACACTCCAGAATGCTTGGAACTTTTGGAGTGCAATAGAATATACAGTTATTTCTGCAGTCCAAGAAGCCAACGATACTCAGCGTTATGTTCTTCGTGTTGACCCCGCTCAAATAGAAAACGTGATCGCTGTGATACCTGAGAGGTTATTAACACACCCTCAAAAACAAATAGAAAGTATTGAATTATTAACTGATGTAAAAATGCGCAGTTACCGAGAGGATTTAGCTACCAATAAATTACTCACAGCGGTGTGTATCAGCCTCACAATTATCACTGTCTTTGGTATCTTAGGGCAAGCAAAGTTCAGTATCAGTCGTAGAACAAAACAAATAGGGACTCGTAGAGCACTCGGAGCCAGTAAGCATCAAGTCATCAGCTACTTTATGTTGGAAAATGCCATCATATCAATAATAGGGGTTTTCGTTGGCTTTTTGGCAGCCATAATACTAAATAACCAATTTGTAGAACTACTTTCACTCACACCAGTACCGATAAACTTTTTGCTATTTGGCGCTATTGCTATTGTATTATTAGGGCAAATAGCTGTTGCTTATCCAGTGAGTCAAGCAGCTAAAGTTTCTCCCGCAATAACAACACGAGGCGCTTAATCTATCTATCACGTTAGGCGCTAGTAGGGCGGCAGTGCGCTCCATTAGGCAATTATGATAAACTGCGTCTGTGTATTTATTTTGAGAAGATTATTGTGTTAAAAATATCAAACGCTGTTGAACTCGCTGCATGGGAAATTGACATGACAGCAATTCGTGCACAAGGTGCAGGTGGCCAAAATGTAAATAAAGTATCGAGCGCCATTCACCTAAAATTTGATATTAAACGCTCCTCACTTCCTGAATTTTATAAATCTCGATTACTGTCACTTAAAGATAGCCGTATCACTAAAGAGGGTGTCATTGTGATTAAGGCACAGAGCCATAGAACGCAGGAAATGAATAAAGAAGAGGCCTTAACACGCTTAAAAACTCTCATATTAGATGCTATAAAAATAGAAAAAACCAGACGGGCAACAAAGCCAACACGAAACTCTCAAAGAAAACGGGTTGACAGTAAAGTAAAACACGGACAAACAAAAAACTTACGTAAAAAACTGAAGTATT
>NZ_JAGJEF010000209.1:0-832 GCF_018100875.1 Pseudoalteromonas sp. MMG012 | reverse complement strand
AAAGCACAGTGATAGCAAAGCAACTCACATCGTGCAAATATTTATCGTTATGCAAACAACGGTCACCTTATAAATGATGGCTATTACCTTGAAATGCATACCTTCTTCGTCGCCCTGAACTTGATTCAGGGTCTAGTGAAGATAACGACATACAAATAAACACATTCAAAATGGTTTGTTTAAGCGAATCATTCTGAATGTTTTGAGAGGGTCAGTATTGACCTGTTTTAAACGCTAAAAATCAGTAAGATACACCTATGCTAGACAACAAGCGCAAAAGAGTTTTTTGGTTAGCTTAGTAAGCTGGTTCTAGGTTTGCTAACACATCTATCACCTTGAAATGCATACCTTCTTCGTCCCCCTGAACTTGCTTCAGGGTCTAGTGAGGTTGAGCGTTATTGTGGAGTTCAACATCAACGATAACACAAATCTGGATCCTGACCTTCGTCAGGAAGACGATGGAGTGGGGAGAAGCGCAGTGGCTGTAAAGCAACTGTTATCGTGCAGATATTTATCAGCATGCAAACAACGACCACCTTGTAAATGATGGCTATCACTTTGAAACGCATACCTTCTTCGTCGCCCTGAACTCGATTCAGGGTCTAGTGAGGTTGAGCGTTGTTGTGGAGTTCAACATGAACGATAACACAAATCTGGATCCTGACCTGCGTCAGGAAGATGATGGAGTGGGGTGAAGTACAGTGATAGCAAAGCAACTCACATCGTGTAAATATTTATCGTTATGCAACCAACGGCCCCCTTATAAATGATGGCTACCACCTTGAAATGCATACCTTCTTCGTCGCCCTGAACTCGATTCAGGGTCTAGTGG
>NZ_JAGJEF010000208.1:0-844 GCF_018100875.1 Pseudoalteromonas sp. MMG012 | reverse complement strand
TTCTTGTTATGTCTCTACCCACGAAGTTGAACCGGTATACTTACATACTCCTTAGCTTTACCCACTGTACCATGAAAGTAGCTATCTGCTCTGTAATCGACTAAAGGGGTTACCCTTAAAAAATTATTTAACTCAAAGATCAACTCAATGAATGGCGGTGTGTATAGTGGATTTTTTGGGTCTGAAATTGCGAATGCTACAGCTTTGTAAGGAATCACTATGGCAGACTTTTCCTCTGAAACATACCGAAACGATGAACCTCGAACATCAGCATATATATTTATCCAGAGAGACTTATCTGATATGTGAGTCATATACTCAATAAGCTCTTTCTTCAATGATTTACTCGAGAGCGATTTTTCGGTCAAAATCGCACCAAAAATTTGGTGTTGAAATTCTTTACGGCATAATCGTTTACCCGATGGGAGTATTACGTTTTTCCCTCGATTTGTTCGATCTAAGCCTTTAACTGAAGCTATATTATCAAGAGCCTGTTTAAGCCTTGCTTTTGTATTTATCTGAGCCTTGTTTTCCATAACGGCAACAACCGATTCAACCATGAAGTACTTTACTTCACCAATTTCTAAAACTGGGTGATAGTCCTTTCTATAGATAACAATATCAATCTGTTTACTAATCCCTCCAGTAGCATCGATTACAAACCCAGTATCGACTCCATAGCCTGAAGGAATTGTTTTTTTGATATATTTCCTGAGGATATCCTCTCGTGCGCGACCGTTCTCAGCAGGATGACCAACCGAGTTAGATAAATTTAATTCTTCTAACACGCTCCTATTTAAGGATGCGACTATATTTTTAAGTATCATAGAGATCCTCTGAGACA
>NZ_JAGJEF010000207.1:0-868 GCF_018100875.1 Pseudoalteromonas sp. MMG012 | reverse complement strand
TTTGTCTTTTTTGTGTTTGGATTTGAGGTCATCAATCAACTCTTGAATAGCCTCTTTATCACCACTTTCAACAGCTTGAGACTCAATAATAAAAGCTTGTTCATCTTTTGGTAGTTCTTTCAAACTCCTTAAAGTTTGAACACTAATACCAATACGATTAGATGCCTCTAAGAACTCTTCACCAAATGCTTCTAGATTCCCTAATTTCTCTTCCATAGATGAATATGAAAGACCAAAAAACGCTTTGCATAGATCTTTCAAATCTCTGACGATTAGAGATTCCCCATCTTGACCAATGTATGGTATCCCTTTGTATTTTTTGGAATTTTTAATTTTTTTGTATGTGAGAATTTCTCCGACGGTCGTATATTTTCGTATTTGACTAAAAGCTTGAAGCTGCCCAATGGCTAATAACACGTCTTGCATATCGGCCATTTCAGACTGTTGCTGCACTTTCAAATCAATCATGTCTGTTACGCTTAAATCACTCATAACATCACCTTATTAACCCATAGTTATTACGCTCAATTTGCAATGCACTCAGTGCCGTCGTAAACGTATGTGCAACGGTGTTGCTGATTTGCACAGGCTTTTTATGCAAGCGCCAACGGTTTTGGTTTGTGCTTAAACGCTCAGCCCAACCTGCATGTTCTAAGTTAAAGAGCAAACGGGTCATGTCAGAAGGTAAACATTCAAGTTCAGCGGCCAGTTTGCCTGATTCCACGCCCTCGACTTCATGGCCAGCCATCAGTTCTACAGCTTTCAACACGCGCTGTACTTGGGCTGAAACATATTTGCTGTTTCTGTCGCTGTTATTAGTCATACAGCCTCCTTTACGCTGTCGGTCATAAAGCTGTCAACGCACTCG
>NZ_JAGJEF010000206.1:0-868 GCF_018100875.1 Pseudoalteromonas sp. MMG012 | reverse complement strand
ATTGTCTTTTTTGTGCTTTGCTTTTAGTTCGTCGATCAGCTCCTTAACTGCTTCTTTATCACCTGTTTCAACAGCTTCAGACTCAATAACGAGTTGCTGTTCATCATCTGGCAATTGTCGCAAAGCCCGTAAGTCTCGATAGCCGAGCCTCATCTTTTGTGCTGCTTCAAAGAACTCATCGCCAAATTTTTGAAGGTTTAACAGTCGGTTATCGACACTTTGACGACTCATACCAAGTAAATTCTGGCAGCACTCGTCCCAAGTGCTAACTGTTAGCACTTCCCCAGTGTCACCTTTATAAGTTAACCCCTTGAAAGATTTAGATTCCTTAACTTGTTGCAAAATTTTTATTTCGCTAACCGTTACCAGTTTTCCTATAAAGTTAAATGCTTGAATTTGACCCAACTGCATTAGTGCATCTTGCTTAGAAGCGAGATCTTGTTGCTGCTGCACTTTCAAATCAATCATGTCTGTTACGCTTGAATCACTCATAACATCACCTTATTAACCCATAGTTATTACGCTCAATTTGCAATGCACTCAGTGCCGTCGTAAACGAATGTGCAACGGTATTGCTGATTTGCACTGGTTTTTTATGCAAGCGCCAACGGTTTTGGTTTGTGCTTAAACGCTCAGCCCAGCCCGCTTGCTCTAAGTTAATCAGCACACGAGTCATATCAGAGGCTAAACATTCAAGTTCAGCGGCGAGTTTGCCTGATTCAACGCCCTCGACCTCATGGCCTGCCATGAGTTCAATAACTTTCAATACGCGCTGTACTTGAGGTGAAATATATTTGCTGTTTCTGTCGCTGTTATTAGTCATACAGCCTCCTTTACGCTGTTGGTCATAAAGCTGTCAACGCACTCA
>NZ_JAGJEF010000205.1:0-912 GCF_018100875.1 Pseudoalteromonas sp. MMG012 | reverse complement strand
CCATTTAAGGGGCTGATAATAGTTTGCTAAAATGTGTAGCGAAGCGAAACCGAGCAAACTGTTAGCAGTCCCGCTTTAAATTCTTGTTAGTGTTCTTTTGGATACTGCTCTAAAGCTACATTATATGCTTTAGACATAAAACCAAAAACTAAGTCTGCACAATTGATGCAGCCTTCTACGTTTAAATAAACAATGTCATCTTCAATAGTTATACCATCGACTTGAGCTGCAAATGACTCAATAACCTTTCTTTTACCAAAACCGTCTAGGCATGAACTATTGTGGACAATACAGTTTCTCACTTCGATTAAACCAGTAAGTAATTGCTTTGATGAGTTATCACTGACAGTGGCAAAACCACAGACCTTTGTTGAATAAGTTAGGAAACGCTCTAAAGCTGAACCTTTAAGTTCATTCCACTTTAGTGTTTGCCCTGTGGTTTCTTTAAGAATTCCACAGTAAACCTTAAACTGCTCGTCTAAAGTAATAAGCAATGAAACAATAAAGCTTTTTCTAGTGATATCAGGAAAAATGTCAGCTATAAGTCCGTTTTCATGCTCTGGAAAATCAATATCTTCAGTTTTAGATAAAACCAATTTGAGGTCTTGGATTATGCAATCCAAATCAACAAGGTTTCCGAAAAATTTATAATAATGCGCCAAACTCGATTCCTTCACCGTTGAACACTAACGAGCCTGTAGAATTACTCGTTTTAATTTATTTTTTATTGATGCCTCAACCATAGCCGAGTTCCTATTTTGATTCAATCGTTTAGTGACTTTCTACTTTGATTTTCATTATGTACTTTGAGGGGGATTCTATCGGTCTTAACAGCGGGCCTTTGTGGCTTTATTTTGGTTAAAGTGGCCCTACTCTTCTTAATGTATCCTGTTTTGTAGCTTTTCTATATTG
>NZ_JAGJEF010000204.1:0-937 GCF_018100875.1 Pseudoalteromonas sp. MMG012 | reverse complement strand
CCCCCTGTGTCAGGATAGTTGTCGCCTCAGTTTTTCATAAAATAAAACAGGGAGCGGTAAGTTAGTTATGAGTGAAGCATTATCCAGAAGATCATAAACAAGCAGTCATTAGAAAGCTGGTTGAAAGTGGCTTATCATTAGGTCAATTCGCAAAGCAGGAAAGTATCAACTTATCGACTTTGTATTCATGGCGAGATAAGTATTTAAAAGTAGGGTCTAGTTTGACAGAGAGTAATAGTTTAGATGGTTGGTCACCAGAGCAGAAGTTCTCAATTGTTTTAGAAACGGCAGCATTGAGCGAAATTGAGTTAAGTGAGTATTGCCGTGAAAAAGGACTTTACCCTGAGCAAGTTAAAGAATGGAGGCAAAGCTGTATTGAAGGTAATCAGACGCAAGGCCAGCAGCGTAAGCAATTAACCCAAGAGCGAAAAGCTGATCGTAAGCGGATCAAAGAGCTAGAAAAAGAGCTTAAACGTAAAGATGCAGCCCTTGCTGAAACCGCGGCATTATTGGTGCTAAGAAAAAAGTTAAATACTTACTGGGGGGAAGACGAGGACAGTTAACGTCACACTCAGATAGACTGCATTACGCATCTTTGATTGATGATGCCGTGAACTCAGGTGCAAGAAAAGAGAAAGCTTGTGAAGAAATAGGTTTGTCTATACGGACGTTACAGCGTTGGCAAGAACAGGGTGAAATCATCGCTGATAAAAGACCAACAGCGAAAAGGCCAGAGCCGAAAAACAAGCTTACAGAGGAAGAGCAGCAAGCAATATTAGATATCAGCAACCAAGAAGAATACGCCAATTTAGGGCCGAGCCAGATAGTGCCAATGCTGGCAGATAACGGGCAGTATCTCGCATCTGAATCAAGCTTTTATCGTGTGTTGAAAGCCAATGACCAATTGACTCATCGAGGTAAAGCAAAGCCTAAGAAT
>NZ_JAGJEF010000203.1:0-955 GCF_018100875.1 Pseudoalteromonas sp. MMG012 | reverse complement strand
GCAGTTTTTTACACCTTTCCTTGTTGCTTTATACGTTCTGCACGCCATTCTTCATCGGCTTTCCGCTGTTCTTCACGATCTTTAGATGTATAAGTATTAACATGCAATTTCTTAGATGAAGAGCTCGTCATTCTTTCAATTTGTTCTCTGAGCTTCTTTAAATCGCCTGCCATTTTATGCAGTGGATCACCGCCACCAATTTCTGTTATTCCTTTCAATTCAGCAAAGTCGATGGTTAACTCATTAGAATAGACATTACCCTCTACGTCAGAGTAAGAAACAATTATTGTGAAAAAAGGAGTAAAAATATCATCGCCTTCCAATTTACCCTTTAGCTCAAAAAAACTGAACAAAAAGCTATCTACGTTTTGGTTAATCCCTAAAGAGTGCATACCGTTGGAAAAAACATGAAGTTTTAAGAAAAGATCTACAATTACATTTTCACCTTCAGAGATTTCCTTTCCATTTTTATCAATAAACTTGAAACTGACATTTCTAGCAATACCTTTTCCTAAGTTACTTAAATTTACCATCATTAAATTAAACGATATATCACTATTTTTAAGTGTGACTGAAACGGCAGGTCTGATATTTTCTTTTCTAAGGGAATTGACTTGCTCTATTTGAGCTTCTCTTAAGTACCAAGTTTCTTTAGCTAAAATAAAGGTTAAAACAGCGATTGCAACTGTAGCTAAAGCAGCAACCCAAGAGGATAAAGAATCAGCTGTTAAAATCGAAGATAATTGAATTTGGCTACCTGTAACTATCCCAAGTATGTAAATTAATGGAGCGCTTACAAGTCCAATGACTGTCATCAAAGGAATTAAGCTTCTCTCATTTTTACGCTTACTCATAACTTTCCTTAAACTGCTAACGCTTTGCTAAGCGGCTAAAAATGGCTGGCTATAATAGCGAGGTACGAGCACAGCCAGCTGTTTGTGTCCGTTTAAGCAAC
>NZ_JAGJEF010000202.1:0-975 GCF_018100875.1 Pseudoalteromonas sp. MMG012 | reverse complement strand
CTGGTAATGCCCGTTTATCGACCTTGCCGTTTGGCGTCAACGGCCATTCATGCACCACCATCAAGACACTGGGTACCATATACTCAGGTAACTGTGCTGCTAACGCTGTTTTCACTTGGTCTATCAAGCTCGTCTGTGCACCGTCGTCTAGCACAGCTGATGAATGAATATAACCCATTAACTGCTGACTATCCGCGGTTCCATTGACTGTCACCACCGCTGATTCAACACCTGCTTGTTGTGCTAATTGTGTTTCAATCTCGCCAAGCTCAATTCTAAACCCTCGGATTTTAACCTGATCATCTGTACGACCCATAAAGGCCAATTCACCATCCGGTAAATACCGGACTAAGTCTCCGGTACGGTATAATCTTTTTGAACTATGTGGGTCATTCTCATCAAAATAGGGGTTATCAATAAACCGCTCTGCGGTTAAGGTCGGCTGATTTAAATAACCCCGGGCTAAACCATCACCTCCTAAATATAACTCTCCAATACTGCCTTTGGGACTAAGGGCTTGCTGATCATTTAATATGAAGAATTGTATATTTGATATTGCCCGACCTATCGATGTCTGAGATAGCTCCTTAGCCCTCCATATAGAGCTACATATAGAGACTTCCGTTGGTCCATATGCATTGAAGAACTTAATGTCATGCACTAACCACTGATTTATCAATTCCGCAGAACAAAACTCGCCACCGACTACAACATGGCTAATGCTGTTCTTATGCTCAGGACTGACTAACTGCAACATCGATGGGGTCATCATGATATGTGTCACATCTTGATGTTGTGTCAGCTCTTGTGCATAATCACCTGAGCTCGCCAGTGTCATTGTTGCACCTGAACGCAAAGACATCCATATGACCCAAGTTGCCGCATCAAAGCCTATCGAAGTCGATTGGAAAAAGACCGAGTTTGGCGTTAATTCAAAGGTTTCAGCATTATCAATCACGGTATTAACTAACCCTT
>NZ_JAGJEF010000201.1:0-990 GCF_018100875.1 Pseudoalteromonas sp. MMG012 | reverse complement strand
TATTCAACCCAACACAAACCCCAACAGCAACAATGATGGAATCGGTCTTTGCTTCAAGCCGCCGCGCTAATGGCAAGTCGATATTGTCGTCAGTCGTCGCACGTTCAATTTGGCACGCGAACGCTGTGCAAGGTGATTGCGCCACCCGTTCAACAACAGCAGAGCACTCTGGTTCACCTGAGGGTCTTGTTCCATCTCATCAATTGAAAGATCAAGAGTAGGCACCATGGCTTCTGCAAGACTCGGAGTAAGCACCTCGGCCAGCGCTGTAATAAAGGAGTTTATGGCGGCAACTGAATCAAAGAGCGTATCTACTGATTGGTTAAGGTCGTTATTCATTATGTTTATTCCTCGTTCTCTCGTTTGTTTATGTGTTAGCACTGTTAAGGGATTAAATGAAGTGCCACCCCAGTTATCTTTTAAACACAGCATAAACCCGAGCGTTGCAAACGTCATGGCAAATCTACTGGCAATTTTTGCCAGCACTTTTGCCAGCCTAAAACAGGAACAAAAAATACAAAAAGGTGGCAGTAAATGTTAACTCCTAAACACATAGTGGAGACCAGTATGTTAAAAAGTGACGATGCACCAAAGTGTGATCTCACATTCGCTTTGTTAGCTGCGTTAAAGCGCGCTGTAGACAATGGGCCATTTTCTCGCCCAATGGTTATAGATCGTATGAACGAAGCCCTTGGCGGTGAAAAGATGATCACTAAAGATATTTTTAGTAAGTGGTTTAGTGCCAGTGCACCAACCAAAATGCCCGCTGAATATTTACCCGCGTTTTGCTGGGCAACACGATCAGTTGAGCCTTTTAGTGCGTTATTAGCGCCGATTGATTTTAGCCCTGTTGATGGCCGAGGGTTATCAATGGTCAGTGCAGCAGAGCTTGCACTACAAGCACAGCAAATGTTGAAACAGTCAGAAAATATGTTTGCACAAATATTAGAGCAAGCTGCTATATCTTCCTCATCACAACACCCCAGCGAA
>NZ_JAGJEF010000200.1:0-996 GCF_018100875.1 Pseudoalteromonas sp. MMG012 | reverse complement strand
CTGGTAATGCCCGTTTATCTACCTTGCCGTTTGGCGTCAACGGCCATTCATGCACCACCATCAAGACACTGGGTACCATATACTCGGGTAACTGTGCTGCTAACGCTGTTTTCACTTGATCTATCAAGCTCTTCTGAGCACCGTCGTCTAACGCCGCTGGTGAATGAATATAACCCACCAATTGCTGGCTTCCGGCTAGCTCCTTGACCATCACTAAGGCTGACTCAACACCCGCTTGTTGTGCTAATTGTGTTTCAATCTCGCCTAGCTCAATTCTAAACCCTCGGATTTTAACCTGATCATCTGTACGACCCATAAAGGCCAACTCACCATCCGGTAAATACCGGACTAAGTCTCCCGTACGATATAATCTTTTTGAACTATGTGGGTCATTCTCATCAAAATAAGGGTTATCAATAAACCGCTCTGCGGTTAAGGTCGGCTGATTTAAATAACCTCGGGCTAAACCATCTCCCCCTAAATACAACTCACCCGCTGAACCGTACGGTACAAGCCCTCGACACGCGTCGTCACTTAACACATATGAACGCATATACGATAAAGGCTTGCCAATATGAACCTCTGTGCCACTGACATGTGCCATCGTACTGTTCACTGTACATTCGGTTGGCCCGTATACATTGCGGATCTCTATCCCTTCAGAAGTATAACCTGCCAAACGTTGCCATAATGCTTGGCTTATCGCCTCCCCTCCCACCAATAAATGTGGCGGTGTAAAATCGTGCCATGTATCGAGCCAGAATTGCAGCACACTCGGCGTGCAATCGAGTAATTCTATATGGTGTGATTGAATATAGTCTTGCAGTCGCTCTGGTTGCGTTTTGATATCTTCAGGCACCACAATTAATGTTCTACCTGAGAATAAACATACGATCCCCTGTAAGGACGCATCAAAAACATAGCTGGCTCCCCAGCCAAATCGTGTCACACCGGCAAACCAATCAGACATTTCATGCATGAGCGCTTGCGCACTAC